>JAZDMF010000308.1:0-10960 GCA_043801235.1 Bacteroidota bacterium
TACAGGAAATACCATATGATATAATAGTAGTGTTTTGTTATGCCTTTTAAATATATGTTCACTCATGCTATAAAATTACTATTTTTATAGCTAACAAATCTTTACCCCGAGGCAGAGCCTCGAGGAATTCTTTTGATTAAACATAAAAATGCCAATTATAAAATTATTTGATGTTGAATATATCTAAATTTTAAAAAAATATGATCACTGCATTTTCCGAAGAATCTTTCATGAAGGAGGCCTTAAAGGAGGCACGCAAAGCTTTTGATGCCGATGAAGTTCCTATTGGAGCCGTGATTGTTTGCGATAATAAGATTATTGCGCGCGCACATAATTATACAGAGCGTTTGATTGATGTTACCGCTCATGCCGAGATGCAGGCATTCACTTCTGCGTCTAATCATCTTGGAGGAAAATATCTTACTGAATGTACTCTTTATGTAACACTTGAGCCCTGCCCCATGTGCGCAGGAGCATCGTACTGGACACAAATAAAAAAAATTGTATTTGCTGCCAGGGATGAAAAACGAGGGTATGCACTTTATTCCGATAAACTGCTTCATCCTTCAACGGAAATAATCGGAGGAATTCTGGAACATGAGGCAAAAAAAATATTAAAGGATTTTTTCAAAAAGAAAAGAAAGTAAATATTTCATTCACGCATCGGGCCCCGACTTTGTGCGGAGTGTGTGAAATCCGAAAATGGTATAAAGAGGACAGAAACCTAAAATTCCTGTAAATAAAAATATTCCCGCAAAGATTCCTAAAATAACCCCAGTAAGTCCTTTAAACAAGTCGGTAATAATAATTATTGCAATAACAATTGCTATGAAAATTCTTATAAACCGGTCTATTGATCCCATATTTTTTTTCATACCTGTTCTGTTTTCATCATATGCAAATATATAAATCCTATTGACAAAAAGCAAAATATTTTGATAAGTAAATATGTGTTTGAAAGAAAGGTTGTATAGAATCAATATATGGCGAGAATACTATTTACTTTGTAACAATACGTGTAAGCTTATCGGCAAATTCTCTTTTGCTTTTCATAAGCCGTTTGTGTTTCTGCAAGAGGATTACCTGGTCTTCTTCGTTTGTTGTATTTTTTATTGCTTCCATGTTTTCATATATCATTTTATCAACCTTTTTAAGCTTCAGAGAATAGATATAAGAAATTGCTGATGAATAAAGATCCAGGTCTTCGGTTTTTACACTAATGCGATGCTTTATCCAGTTTTCACTCAAATTATGAGGGTTAAAAAGAAGTTCTATTGTTGCAGCGCTGATTTCCGGTTTTTCATGATGAATGAAATATTGAGCATCAGGAACATTATTTTTTTCAATCATTGCTGCATATTCAATCACTATTGCCTGCATCAGTGGGTTTTGAAAATCAATATTGTCTCTTTGAAGGTCAAGAATAATAAGCTGTGCAAGAGGTATTTCCTTTTTTATTACATCCACAGTTTTTTCCGTTTTTCCGGTAACGGCCGATTCTTCTTCTGTTTCAGTGCTCTCTTCAACAGTTACAGTGCTGTGTCCATAATTTAACATGAATTTTACCAGTTCTTTTTCCTGCCATTCGGTATTGGTGTCGTCAATTACAATTTGTGGTTCTGCAGTATATTCAGCAGGTTCAGGTATTTCCTGATCTTCAGCTATTTTTTCTGCTTTTTGTAGAACTTTTTTCCTTCTAAGTTTATTGATTTCATTAATTAGTGTTTGCTCGGGAATTTTAACTTTTTCATCGCATTCATGAATATAAAGCATTCGCAGATAATTATCTTGTACAAGAGATATAGTCTGGGCTACTTCTTTGATCATTTCCGATTTTTTAATTGGGTCATTACCTACTTCAAGGTTCAGTTGATTAATTTTGAATAAGACAAAATCAGTAGTTTGCTTATTAATAAAATCGCGAACCTCAGCTGGCCGATGTTTTTTCGTGAAGGAATCGGGATCTTCACCATCTGGAAATAAAACGATTTTTACTTTCATCCCGGCTTCAAGCAATAAATCAATGCCGCGGAATGATGCTTTTATACCGGCGGCATCACCATCGAATAATATAGTAATGTTTTGAGTGTACCTTCTAATAATCTTTATTTGTTCAGTAGTTAGCGATGTTCCCGACGATGCCACCACATTCTCCACGCCCGACATATGAAGCGATATCACATCGGTGTAGCCTTCAACAAGGCAACAACTGTCGTGAGAAATTATTGAATTCTTGGCAAAGAAAATCCCATACAACACATTGCTTTTATGGTAAATTTCCGATTCGGGCGAATTAACATATTTGGGTTTTGTTTTATCGGTTGAAAGTGTGCGGCCCCCAAAACCAATTACGCGTCCGGAAACATTATGAATAGGGAACATGACGCGGCCCCTGAACCTGTCGTATTTCTGATCTTCTTTCGATATTGTCAATCCTGTGGAAACAAGATATTCCTGCTTGTAGCCGTTTTCAAGTGCTGCTTTTGTAAAACCATCCCATTCTTCAGTACAATAACCTAACTGAAATTTTTCTATGATGGATTCCGTAAATTCTCTGTGCCTGAAATAAGTCAGCCCGATTGCTTTTCCTTCTTCTGTATTCAGAAGGGTTTCTGTAAAGTATTTTTGTGCAAAGGCCGAAACACTGTACAGGCTTTCCTTTTCAGATTGCGCTGTTTGTTCTTCAGCACTTTCTCTTATTTCTTCAATTTCAATGAAATATTTTTTAGCAAGATGGCGGAGAGCTTCGGGATACGTATAATGCTCATGCTCCATTAGAAAATTCACAGAATTTCCGGCCTTGCCACATCCAAAACATTTGTAAATTCCTTTTGATGGGGATACTGTAAACGATGGAGTTTTTTCATTGTGGAACGGACAAAGCCCCAGCAGGTTTACACCCCGTTTTTTCAGAGTAACGTAATCACCTATTACCTCTTCAATGCGGGCCGTTTCAACTATATTCTGTATATCTTCCCTGCTTATCATTTTCTGTTTATAAAAGCATTTGCTAAAGTACAATAAAAACTGAAAACTTATTTCCTTATACAGATTGAATAAAAAGCTAAATGATATTACAAATGGTTAAAATTTTTGTTGCTGCTCTGCTCTTGTCTTTTTCGTTTATTATTGCAACGAAGTACGAATTTGTTACGAACATACGAAACGATTTGCTATTCGTAAGTTCGTATTTATTCGTACTTCGATGAGGTGAGTAGTTTTCTTTTTTTTCAGCTTCCACATATATTTCATTTTTCTTACCTTTGCACACTTTAGAAATTCAAATATTATCAATTAATGAAGCAGAAGTACGCGGAATATAAGCAACTTAATCTTACAAAAACAGGTAATGATATCCGTAGATTCTGGGATGATAACGGAATATTTGAAAAAAGTGTAGCGCTCCGTGAGGGAAGACCGCTTTATGTTTTTTACGAAGGGCCTCCTTCGGCCAACGGGCTACCCGGTATTCACCATGTTATGGCGCGGACTATAAAAGACATTTTCTGCCGTTACAAAACTCAAAAAGGATTTCATGTTAAACGTAAGGCAGGATGGGATACTCATGGGCTCCCCATTGAAATAGCCGTTGAAAAAACCATGGGCATTACCAAAGAAGATATCGGGAAAACCATTTCTGTGGCCGATTTTAACAACGCCTGCCGCCGCGAAGTAATGAAATACAAGGATAAATGGGATGACATCACTAAACAAATGGGTTTCTGGGTTGACCTGAATGATCCTTATATCACTTTTGATAATAAATATATTGAAACTGTTTGGTATTTACTTAATCAGCTTTATAAAAAAGAGCTTTTATATAAAGGCTATTCTATTCAACCTTATTCTCCTGCCGCTGGAACCGGTTTAAGCTCACACGAATTGAATCTGCCGGGATGTTATAAGGATGTGAAAGACACTACTGCTGTTGCACAATTTAAAGTAGTGAAAAACAAAAAATCAGAATTTCTTTTTAATAATATTCATGGCGATTTATTTTTTCTGGCATGGACAACCACACCCTGGACCTTACCTTCAAATACCGCTTTGGCTGTTGGAAAAGACATAAGCTATGTTGTTGTAAAAACTTTTAATCAGTACACATCCTTACCCATAACTGTAATTCTCGCAAAAGATCTTTTTCCGAATTTTTTCCCCGAAAAAAATGCAGAATTAAAACTGGAAGAATATTCAACGGGGCAAAAAGCCGCACCTTATAAAATTATCGCTGAATATGAAGGCAAACAACTTGAAGGCTTTCGTTTTGAACAGTTGCTGCCCTATGCACAGCCCGAAACAGGTGATCCTTTCCGTGTGATTGTTGGTGATTTTGTTACAACCGAAGACGGAACAGGAATTGTTCATATCGCTCCCAGCTTTGGCGCCGATGACTTCCGAATGAACAGGCTTTACAACGTAGGTGCGCTTACCATGGTTGACAGGCAGGGAAAATTTATTGAAGCCATGGGTGAATTTGCAGAACGTTATGTTAAACCAGAGTATGATGCAAACTTCAATCCGGCCACCGACCAAAGCGTTGATATTGATATTGTAGTGAAGCTGAAGAAAGAAAACAAATGTTTTAAAACTGAAAAACACGAACACTCCTATCCGCATTGCTGGCGCACAGATAAACCTATACTTTATTACCCGCTCGATTCGTGGTTTATAAAAACAACCGCATTCAAGGAAAGAATGCTGGAGTTGAATAAAACTATCAACTGGAAACCGGAATCAACGGGAACAGGGCGTTTCGGCAACTGGCTCGAAAATCTTGTGGACTGGAATCTTTCGCGTTCACGTTTCTGGGGTGTTCCTATTCCAATCTGGACATCGGAAGACAGATCAGAGCAGCTCAGTATAGGCTCTGTTTCTGAACTGAAAAAAGAAATTGAAAAATCGATAGCGGCCGGATTCATGAAGGAAAGTCCACTTGCTTCATTCGTTCCGAACAACAACAGTGAAGAAAACTATTTGTGCTTCGATATTCACCGTCCGTATGTTGATGAAATTATTTTAGTTTCT
Organism: Bacteroidota bacterium; assembly: GCA_043801235.1. GTDB lineage: Bacteria > Bacteroidota > Bacteroidia > Bacteroidales > CG2-30-32-10 > DAOQAK01. The sequence goes on from JAZDMF010000308.1 coordinate 5,026, forward strand.
CCCTCCGGTAAAAAAATGTTCCGCGAACCCGACCTTATTGATGTCTGGTTCGATTCGGGCGCGATGCCTTATGCACAGTTCCACTATCCTTTTGAAAACAAGGATAATCTTAAAGAATATTTTCCGGCCGATTTTATTGCCGAAGGAGTTGACCAGACGCGCGGCTGGTTTTTCACATTGCATGCAATTGCAGCTATGCTGTTCGATTCGGTTGCTTTCAAAACCTGCGTATCAAATGGTCTTGTGCTTGACAAAGAAGGCAACAAAATGTCGAAACGGCTGGGCAATGCTGTCGATCCGTTCGAAACCATTGAAAAATATGGCCCTGATGCTACGCGCTGGTATATGATTACCAATTCGCAGCCGTGGGACAACCTGAAATTCGATATAGAAGGTGTTGCCGAAGTGCAGCGCAAATTTTTCGGCACCTTATATAATACGTATGCTTTCTTCGCTATTTATGCCAACATTGATACTTTCATTTACAGTGAAGTTGAAATTCCAATAGAACGCAGGCCCGAAATTGACAGGTGGATACTTTCACAATTGAATTCACTCATCAAAACCGTTGATGAAAGCTATGAAGATTATGAACCCACAAAGGCAGGACGCGCCATTCAGGATTTTGTAGATGCACATCTCAGCAACTGGTATGTGCGACTGTGCCGCCGCAGGTTCTGGAAGGGCGAATACACTGAAGATAAAATTTCGGCTTATCAAACCTTATACAGATGCCTTGAAGTCCTTACACAAATGATTTCGCCGATTGCTCCTTTTTTCGCTGAACGACTTTTTCTTGACCTGAACAAAGTCAGCAAAAGAATAAAGACCGAATCCGTGCATCTTACTGATTTTCCGGTTGCCGAAGAACAACTTATAAATAAAGAGCTGGAAGAACGCATGCAGATTGCCCAAAGCATTTCTTCAATGGTGCTTTCGCTGCGAAAGAAAGTCAGCATCCGCGTACGGCAACCACTGGGAAAAATAATGGTGCCTGCGCTTGATGCTCATTTACAGAAACAGGTTGAAGCCGTTAAAAATCTTATTCTTTCTGAAGTAAATGTTAAAGAACTTGAGTTCATTACAGACGCATCCGGAATTCTGGTAAAAAAAATAAAACCTAATTTCAAAACGCTCGGCCCTAAGTTCGGCAATAAAATGAAGCAAATTGCTGCTGTTATTGCCTGTTTTTCCCAGGATGATATCTGTAAAATTGAGAAAGATGGTACTTTCGCCCTTGATATAGAAGGTGAAAAAGCAGAAATATTCCTGACTGATGTGGAAATTTCATCAGAAGATATTCCCGGCTGGCTGGTAGCAAATACCGGCAACCTTTCTGTTGCGCTCGATATTACAATTACCGACACGCTTCGTGATGAAGGCATTGCACGTGAACTGATTAACAGGATACAGAACATGAGGAAGGAAAGTTTATTTGATGTAACCGACAAAATAAAACTGCAGGTAGAAAAGCATGAAAAAATAAATTCATCTATTGAAAATAATATTTCATATATTTGTACTGAGACTTTGGCGGTATCTCTGGAACTAGTTGAACAAATTAAATCTCCCGGTTTCCATTATGTGGAACTGGTGGATGATATTACCACCAGAGTTCTTTTAAATAAAGTATAGTGCTATAAAAATATAATGATGTATTTTAATATTCAATTTCCAATAACTACGTTTTACTTCATCATTCGATATTGGATGCCTGCCTTGCCGGCAGGCAGGTTGGATATTCTAAATTAATTTGTGACTAAATTATAATTAACATGACAATAGTAACATTTTAAACGCCCGTACCCATGCAAAAGAAAAAACAAATTAAAGGTAAGGCTGTTATAGTGAAAAAGAAACCTGCCGGCCGGTCAGGCGGGGAAGTGAAGAAAAATAACGCTGCAAAAAAAGTTATCAGGAAATCTGCCCCGAAAAACATAAAGAAAAAAGAGGTAAATAAACCTGTCAGCAAAAAACCTTTGGCAAAAAAGCCGGTAAAGAAAATTATTGTTGCTATACCCCCAAAGAAAACAGCTACCAAAAAAGAAATAAAAAAAGTACTTCCGGAAAAAAATAAAAAAATTATTTTCCCCCTTAAAAAGGAAGCAGTAAAAACAGAGGCTAAAAAGGAGATGAAGAAAGTGACAAAGAAAGTGATTCAACCTGAAATCAAACAAAAAGTCAATATGGATTCGGTGGTGGAAAAAATTAAGTATTCTGATGAGGATCTTATAGAGTTCAGGAACATCATCATGAAAAAACTGGAAGAAGCCCGCCGTGACCTGGTGTTGCTTACAGAAGCCTATACCACCAAGAACGAACACGACACGAACGATACTTCACCAACATTCAAAGTACTTGAAGAAGGATCAAATGTTTTATCAAAAGAGGAAAACAGTCAGCTTGCTGCAAGACAAAAAAAGTTTATACGCGATCTTGAAAATGCTTTGATTCGCATTGAAAATAAAACATATGGAATATGCCGCGTTACCGGCAGGCTCATACCCAAAGAAAGACTGCGCATAGTGCCTCACGCTACCATGAGTATTGAAGCCAAATTGCAGCAACCCCAGAAAAGGTAATTTGCTGTATATTGACTTTCCAAAATTCACGAATGTGCTGAAAAAATCATTATTGGTAATTTTTCTTGTTCTGTTTATTGACCAGGCTTTAAAAATCTGGATAAAAACCCATATGTTCCTCGGGCAGGAATACCATGTGCTGGGCAACTGGTTCATTATTCATTTCACCGAAAATAACGGTATGGCTTTCGGGATGGAATTTGCCGGCAATTACGGAAAATTATTTTTAAGCATTTTCCGTATCATTGCTGTTGGTGCCATTGGCTGGTACATATACAAGCTTACTGCAAAACCAAATATAAAAACAGGCTTTATTATTAGTCTTTCTCTTATTGTTGCAGGAGCTTTTGGTAATATTATCGACAGCGCATTTTATGGCATAATCTTCAACGACAGTTTTTTCCAGATAGCTGAATTTATGCCCGATGGCGGAGGTTACGGAAGCTTTCTCCGCGGTAAAGTGGTTGATATGTTTTATTTCCCTGTAATTCACGGGCATTATCCTCAATGGTTTCCTTTCTGGAAAGGTGAAGAATTTATTTTTTTCCGTCCTGTTTTTAATATTTCCGATGCAAGCATTACAACAGGCGTATTAATGCTTGTTGTATTTCAGAAAAGATATTTCCGCAAACCGGCAGAAAGCAAAATAGCAGAAGAAACAAACAATAAAGAGTATCCTGCCACCACAGACGAAGCCACACAAAAAAAGGACGAATAATTTTTCCTTGTTTTTCAACAATTATTGATACAGCCTCCTGATTACATGGAGTTTCAGGATTGTTAAAAATATTGTCATTATATAATAATTGTGATTAATAAAATACATTATATTTGCGCAAACATAACCAAATATTTAAACTAAAACCAAACGCTATGAGAAAAATCATCCTTTTACTGGGAGTTTTTCTTTTGGGCTTTTCGATTGCATTTGCCCAGAAGACAATAACCGGTAAAGTAACCAGCAAAGCAGATGGAAGCGCTTTGCCCGGGGTTACTATTGCAGTGAAAGGCACGACAACTGCTACATTTTCCGATGTGGCAGGCGAATACAAATTAAGCGTGCCTGCCACAGCAACCACATTATCGTTTTCATTCATTGGAATGACGACGCAGGAAATTGAAATCGGAACTCAGACTAAAATCAATGTTGTGCTTGAAGCGAGTGCCACAAATCTTGAAGGAGTTGTTGTTACAGCTTTGGGCATTACCAAAGAGAAAAAATCCTTGGGTTATTCCGTACAAGACTTGAAAGGGGCTGAACTGGTTCAAGCCAAAGAATATAATATTATTAACTCCTTAAGCGGAAAAATATCAGGGATTCAGGTTACTAATTCGTCGGGTGCTGTCGGAGCTTCTTCGCGTATTATAATTCGTGGAGCTTCCTCGTTATCTGGAAACAACCAACCGCTATTTGTAGTCGACGGTATTGCTATCAGTAATACTGAATTTGGATCTGCGAACGGTTATGGAGGCGCAAACAGAGGTAATGGTGTAGCTGATATCAACCCTGATGATATTGAAAGTATTTCCGTATTAAAGGGGCCTAATGCTGCAGCTTTATATGGTTCTCAGGCTGCTAATGGAGTTATCCTTATTACTACAAAAGCTGGTTCACTCAGCTCAAGTACAGTAAAATCAACAGGCTTAGGTATAGAGATAAGTAACTCAACCTCTTTTGAAAAACCTTTAAGGCTTCCTGATTTCCAGAACAGTTACGGACAAGGCGCTGAAGGCGTATTCTCCTATGTTGATGGTGCCGGCGGTGGAATTAAAGATGGGGTTGACGAAAGTTGGGGGCCAAAACTGGATGAAGGATTGCTGATTCCGCAATACGACTCACCTATAGAAAATGGTGTACGTACAGCCACTCCATGGATTTCGCATCCTGATAACATCAAGGATTTCCTTGAAACAGGAGTAACCACTACAACAAATTTTGCAATTACAGGGGGAAATAAAGATGCCAAATTCCGCATTTCATATACCAACTTTAATCAGAAAGGAATGCTCCCAAATACTGATTACAAGAAGAACACTTTTGCTCTCGGTGCTTCAGCTAATGCAACCGACAAATTAAACATCTCCGGAACAGCAAACTATGTAAAAGCAAATAGTGACAACTTGCCTGGAATCGGATACGATGCACAGAATGTGTTTCAGCAATTTATTTGGGCTTCCCGCCAGGTAAATTATCCCGATCTGGAGGATTACACAAATGCTGACGGATCAAAATACAACTGGAACTATAACTACCATAACAATCCTTATTTCACCCTATATGAGAACACAAATATACTCGACAGGGACAGGATTTTCGGTAATGCTAAAATAAATTATCAATTTTTAGACAACCTGTCCGCCTTTATAAGAACAGGTATTGACAATTACAGCAACCTGAATACCGCCAGAGCAGCATGGGGCGACATTGACAACCCTTATGGCTATTATAACGAAGCGCTCTCCACATTCAGAGAGATTACCAATGACTTCCTGGTAATGTACAACAGGGATCTGACGAGTGATTTTGCAATGGAAATGAATTTTGGTGGAAGCCGGATGAATCAGTCCTCTCACGAAATTTTCGGCGCTGCTGATGAATTGGCTGTTGCTGGTGTTTATACCCTCGCTAACTCCAAGGTTCCTCTGCGCACCACAAGTTTTATAAGTAAAAAAGCAATTAACAGTTTATACGGCTCTGCACAGTTATCCTATAAAAAAGCTGTATACCTTGATGTTACAGGCAGAAACGATTGGTCCAGTACTTTGCCTGCTGCAGATAATTCTTACTTTTATCCATCGGTCAGTGTCAGCAGCGTGCTAACTGATCTTTTAAAATTGGAGTCCAAAACTCTTTCGTATGCAAAAATCAGGGCTAGCTGGGCTCAGGTTGGCAGTGATACTGATCCTTACCAATTGAAACCAGTATTGAGTTTTGGGGATGGCTGGAATTCGAGTACAATATACATGAATCAATATGTACCCAACATCCTGCCAAATGATTCGCTGAAACCACAAAAATGTAATTCTATCGAAGTTGGTACTGAAGTGAAATTTTTTATGAACCGGGTCAGCCTTGACATAACTTATTATAGTCAGAAAACATACCGCCAGATAATCAGTATCCCAGTTTCTGCCGCTTCAGGATATACTTCCAGAGTTATCAATGCCGGTGAAATTGACAATAAAGGTATTGAAATTACCCTTGGCCTTATTCCTTTTAAATCGGATAAGGGTTTCAACTGGAGCATTAACTTTAATTTCGCAAAAAATACGAACGAAGTTGTTGAATTAGCTGAAGGAGTTGAACAGTATGAATTAGGTACCTACTGGGATTTGAAAATAATGGCTATACC
>JAZDMF010000310.1:0-2099 GCA_043801235.1 Bacteroidota bacterium
TGTGGCAAAATTTACTTTGTCAACTTTGTGTCATTGCATAATCGCCATTAAATTCGTGGTAGAACCTTTTTTTTTTTAGCTATTTTTTTATTTATTTTTAAAGCATTACTCATTCAAATTAATTCATTATGAATAACAAAGTTCAGTACCTGTTTTTATTGCTTGCAATTATGTTGCCATCACTATTTATTGCCCAGAATGTAACCATTTCTGATGATGAAAATTACAATGCAGAATCATCTGCCTTGCTGGATGTGAAAACAACAGGCAAAGGGATACTCGTTCCCCGGTTAACCTCAGTTCAAAGAACAGGAATTGCGTTTCCGGCTACAGGATTGCTTGCCTATGACACCAATTACGGTTCTTTCTTTTATTTTGATGGTTCAAACTGGCGAAATCTTTCAACCGATGTGGTTGGTTCCACTTCTGACCCGGGCAAAGCATTATTTTCAGTTGTGAACAATAATGGCGATACGGTTTTTGCCGTCTATCCCAACGCAGTGGAAATTATTGTTGATTCTATTGCAGCGAAGGCTGCCAAAGGGGGCTTTGCCGTGAGCGGCCGTAGTTCTTCAAAAGAAACAAAATACGAATACCTGCGGATTACACCCGACAGTACACGCATTTATGTTGACGATTCTGATGGAAAGGATGCCAAAGGTGGTTTTTCCGTGAGTGGAAGATCTTCATCAAAATCTGTAATTAGCGAAATTCTGACAATCACCAATGACAGCGTCCGGATTTTTATAGATACGTTAACTGAAGGAAAGGCTGCTAAAGGAGGTTTTTCCGTGAGCGGACGTTCATCATCAAAAGGGGAAGATTATACCATTTTCAGTGTTTCGGATGATAGCATCAGGATTTACATTGACGAGAATCCTGAAAAAGCAGCCAAAGGAGGTTTTTCCGTGAGCGGCCGGAGTTCATCCAAGTTAATCTCAAACGACTATTTAAGCATATCTTCTGACAGTACCCGGATATATGTTGATGACTCAGATGGGAAGGAAGCCAAAGGTGGTTTTGCCGTTTCCGGACGTTCTTCATCAAAATCCGGTTCAACAGATATTCTTCGGGTAAGTAATGACAGTGTAAGAATTTATATCGATACACTTTCTTCAGGCGGGTCAGCAAATGGTGGATTTGCAGTTTCCAGCAGGGGAGTTTCAAATAACAATGAACAGGATTATTTTAAAATATCGGGTGATACAATTGCCGAAATAATTAGTCCCAGTGAACCTCGAATTCTTTGGTATCCAAATAAAGAAGCCTTTAGAACAGGCCGGGTTTTAATTGATTCTGCCGGTAGTGTTGGAAAAAACTCATTTGCATCAGGTTTTGAATCACAGGCAAAAGGTGATTATTCACAAGCCCTGGGTTACAATGCAATTGCACTTGGCGATTATTCAACAGCCATTGGTAGAGATGCTATTGTTAATAGCGATAACTCTTTTGCATTTGGTGATTCAGCACAAGCCTTAAACAAAGATTCATACGCATTAGGAGCTATGACAGAAGCAAGAGGATTAGGAAGCTTTGCTTTCGGAGCTGTGGGTCGGGATTTAGAAGGTAATGCTACTGGAGCCGGAACAAAAGCCCTGGGAAATTACTCCTTTGCTTTTGGTTTGGGTGCAGTTGCAAGTGGAAAAGGATCTATGGTTTTTGGGGCATTAGATACTGCCTCAGGTGATTTTTCACTGGCAACGGGATTTCTAACAAAAGCAACTGGCCTTGTAGCAACGAGCATGGGGTGTGGCTCAATAGCTTCTGGATATTATTCTACAGCAACAGGATATAAAACCGAGGCATCAGGATATTATGATTTTGCTGCAGGATATTATACCAGGACAACAGGCCCTACTTGTTTTGCTGCTGGTAGGTACAGTGAAGCATTAGGATATTATTCAACAGCATTAGGCAACAGGATGACTGTGATTGGAGTTGGGTCATTTGGCATTGGACTCCATGATGATACCACTAAATATACGCTAACACAATCAAATACAATGGCCATTATGGGTGGGAACGTGGGCATAGGAACAGTTACTCCCAATACTCAATTGCACATTGGAGGTGTTACAGATGCAAGCTTATCAGATAAT
>JAZDMF010000335.1:0-2266 GCA_043801235.1 Bacteroidota bacterium
GACAGCTGATTCCATCATTGCACTGATTCCGGTATTTCATCAGCTTGGAATAAAAAACATCACTTTTGATTCAGGCTGGTACGGCGAAGGTACAGGAGTTAATTTTTATTTTAACACAGGCGACTACGTCGTAAATGCTGATATCATTGGGACTGAACAGGATCTCATTGATCTCATCAGTTCATTACATTCCGATGGTTTTAAAGTCAGACTTTGGTGGGTGCCCGGTGTTGCAGAAAAAGATATTGACCTGTGGTATGATCATCCTGACTGGTACACAGACAGCGTTATTAATTCAACAGGAGAAGGCGGTGATTATTATCTTGACCCGACCAATCCGGATGTTATAACGTGGAACACCAATCTTGTCACACGTTTTGTGAATTACGGAGCAGATGGATTTAAGCAGGATGACATCTATAATTATATAAACACATCTTCTGTTTTCCAGAAAGCATACGAAAATCTTGTTAATAACAATCTTGCTATCGCACAAAGTATAAAACCGGATTTCATGATTAATACATGCAACTGCGGTTTATGCCAGAACATGTATCATATGAAAGGCCAGAACGCAATTATAACGTCGGATCCCGTTGGCTCTGCCCAGTTCAGGCATCGGGCAAAATATCTCCATGCACTGAACCTCAATAGCGCTGCTGTTCTTGGGGATCATGTTGAGTTAACAAAAGGCGACATCGACAATGCAGAACTGAACAATCCTGCATTTTACAATGATGTGGATTTTTCATCTATAGTTCCGTTAGGCATGGTGCTTGAAACAAAATTCAAAAAGGATCCCGGTGCTCTTTATCAGAAATGGTTTGGACTATACGACCAGTACAAATTTTATAAAAAGGCATGGGTGAATATTCCTTTAGAACTCGGAACACTTGAAACCTATTTGATGAGCGACACCGGAGGATTATATTTTTCTTTCTTTACAGCACTACCTGACTCTTCTTATAGCGGAAATGTTAAATTTTCACACCTTACATCCGGCACAAATTATAATGTATATGATATTGTAAATAATACTATTTTGGGTAGTTTTACACCTGCATCCACAGAATATTTATTTAATGTAAACTTTACTCACAGCCTTGTGGTGATGGTTTCTCCTTATGCCGGTGTCAGCGAACAAGTCACAAGTGAAATTTCTAATTTAATTATTTATCCGAATCCTGTAAGTGAAATTTTAAAGATGCAATTCAATAACTTTAATTCACAGCATCTGGATATAAATATTCTGAATTCACTCGGACAGATTATTTCTGAAGTAGCTGATGATACCTTTTTACCGGGATTTTACAAATTCAATGCAGATATTTCACAATTCAATTCAGGTATTTATTCCGTTCAAATCATAAGTGACAAAAGAACAGAAGTGAAAAGATTTGTTGTGATAAAAAATTAAATCCAGGTTGAATAACATATATTTCGTGATAATGTACGATAAATATGTGAAAGGATTTTTGAAAACAAAACCGGAAATATATAAATTCAGGTATATAAAAAAATAATTTTTATGCTTTATAAAAAGAAGAAGTTGTTTTTACTGATGCTTGTAATTGCATCTATCTCCTCCTGTCGGAAAGATGAGGTTGCAGGTACCAGAATAACCCAGATATCAGGTGACATCAGTCTTTATGATGACAAAACCTATATTATTGATTCCGACATACCCAATATTCACGGAAGTATCAATATAGGCGGAAATGCCGTGCTGAAGATAATCAATGCAACACTCAACTTCGAACTGAACGAAGACCTTGATTACGGAATATATCTCGAAGACAGCGCCAGTATCATAATCGAAAACAGCACCCTCACTTCCGAAGATAAAATGTGGGAGTTTGAGTTAAGGGGAAATGCAACGATTGAAGTAAATAATTCGAGCCTTGAAAATCATTCGGCTGTCAAATTATTCGACAATTGCAGGCTTGATGCAAAAAATTCGCTTATCGAAGAACTGAGAATGGATAATTATGGCATTGCAAATCTTAATAACTGTGAGATATACCCTAATATGCAATTTTTCTTTAATGTTCCTGCTCCTCTTGAATTCCCACAGCCATATCAGGATGTGGACTTCACCCTGAACAACCCGGATGCATGGCAGCTTAATATGGTTCATTCAAAAGCCCAGGGATGGCAGTGCGACATTTACCCGGGAACAAATATCACTATTCAGAATTCAACAGATATTAATCTCGGCCTTCGGTCGAACGGGCAGATGAATGATACTATTGATATTGCCAATCCC
>JAZDMF010000030.1:0-13296 GCA_043801235.1 Bacteroidota bacterium
GGTTTGCGGCTTGAATGACAATCCCCACACTGCGATTTGTTTTTCTTTTATATTATTATTAAAGTATTTCATGACTTTGTTGAAGAGAACGGATTTCTGGTTATCATTCACTTCTTCAACTGCCTTAAGGATGCGCATGGAATAATTGTTCTCGTTGGCAGTTTTGATTAAAGCTTTCACGTCTTTCGGAAAACATGAACCGCCGTATCCGATTCCGGGATAAATGAATTTAGTTCCGATACGGGAGTCGCTGCCAATGCCTTTTCTGACCATATTAATATCTGCGCCCATTATTTCGCAAAGGTTTGCAACATCATTCATGAAAGAGATTTTGGTGGCAAGCATCGCATTTGCTGCATATTTTGTCATCTCGGCAGAGGGTATGTCCATGAAAATTACAGGATGCCCGTTAAGCAGAAAAGGTTTGTAAAGACGGTTCATTACTTCTTCTGCACGTTTCGATTCAATTCCCACAACAATCCTGTCGGGTTTCATGAAATCGTCAATAGCAGCGCCTTCTTTCAGGAACTCAGGATTGGAAGCCACATCAAATTCAATATCTTCACCACGTTTATCGAGTTCCTTCTGAACTGCTTCACGCACTTTTTTGGCAGTGCCGACAGGCACGGTGCTTTTTGTAACCACGAGGATGTATTTTCTCATGTGTTTTCCTACTTCCGAAGCAACAGACAATACATACTTAAGATCGGCGCTGCCGTCTTCATCGGGAGGTGTGCCCACAGCAATAAAGACAACTTCGGCTTCATTTACAATTTTGCCGAGTTTTGAAACGAAATGCAAGCGCCCTTTTTTAACATTGCGTTCAATCAATGCATCGAGCCCCGGTTCATAAATGGGACTGATACCTTTTTTCAGGTTTTCGATTTTTGTAACGTCAATATCCACACAGGTAACACTGATGCCTGCATCAGCAAAACATGTTCCCGTAACCAGGCCCACATAGCCGGTCCCTACAATGGCAATATTCATAAATATTCTTTAATTTAGAATTGAGATTAAAAAAACAAAAATAGAAAATTTCTTTTAAATAGCGATAATGCTTTATTGCTTTTCTGTTTTTTGTCTATACCAGAAACAGAAAAAATGAAAATATGATGAATTATATTTTAATTTTTATTTTCTCAATAGTTTAAGTTTATAAAACTTTGTCATGAATTTTGGTTTTTGGAATTTGAATATTATTTGAGATTTGATGCTTGGGAATGGCTTTGTTGCATGAATAAACCTTGATTTTACTGATGGTTTAGTATGAAAAAACATGGAATTTGATATAAAAATGTAAAATTAATCGCTAAAACCCTTACCAGTATAGAAAATATTCGTGCAACAAAGCCCTTGGGAATTGAGATTTTGGATTATTCGCCCCGATTTCCCATCGGGACTCATTATCTGTTGGGGATTACTATACCGATACGGAACAGGTTTGAAAAAAAATATTTTTTTGTTCCTATCGGCATAACTCGTTCTAATCATTTTTGCTTTTGCAAACCTGATAAGAACGAGTATAAAACCCGGAATGGCTGCGCCATTTAATTTTTTTTCTCATCAACTTATAAAACTTCGTTTTGACGCTGCTGAAAAAATAAAAAAAGCTACCTTAGGGTAGCTTTAGAGCTTTTTATTGTGATCTGGCTGGGATTCGAACCCAGGACCCCATCCTTAAAAGGGATGTGCTCTACCTGCTGAGCTACCAAATCATTTTTGAGCGTGCAAATATAAAGGCATTATTTGAAATAACAAAAACTATTTTGGAATCCACATTTCTTAAACGGATATTTATATTCTGAACAATATTAAAAAATCATGTTTTATGAAGAATTGTAGTTGTTTAAAATTTCTGATATTTGCATAAAATACATCACAAATGGAATTAAAAGATAAAGTTATAATTATTACCGGAGCAAGTTCAGGCATTGGTGAAGCACTTGCATATGAATTTGCAGCAAAAGACTGTAAGATCGTTATAGCTTCAAGGAATATTAAGAAACTTCTTGAAGTGGAATCACGCATTAGAAAAACCTGCACGAATGCCTTGTCTGTAAAAGCAGATGTCAGCATTGAAACCGATTGTGTTAATATTATTAATATGGCTGTTCAGAAGTATGGAACAGTAGATGTATTAATAAATAATGCCGGAGTTTCTATGCGCGCATTGTTTGAAAAACTCGATCTGAAAGTAATAAAACAACTCATGGATATCAATTTCTGGGGTACTGTATATTGTACAAAATATGCATTACCTTATCTGCTGCAAAATAAAGGGAGTGTGGTTGGCGTTTCTTCAATTGCAGGATTCAAAGGATTGCCTGGACGTACGGGATATTCTGCTTCAAAATTTGCAATGCATGGATTTCTTGAAGCTCTCAGAATAGAGAACCTTAAAAAAGATTTGCACGTAATGATTGCATGCCCCGGATATACAGAATCAAACATTCGTAACACAGCGTTAACAAAAGATGGCAGCATGCAGGGCGAATCACCGCTTGAAGAAAGAAAACTTATGACCTCCGAAGAAGTTGCCCGCAGAATTGTAAAAGGTGTTGAATGCAGGAAACACCGCCTTGTTATGACTTCACAGGGGAAAATGGCGGTTTTATTGAATAAGTTTTTTCCGAAAATGACCGACAGAATGGTATTCAATACTATTTCAAAAGAACCTGATTCTCCTTTTAGATAAAATTTTATTTATAAAAAACTTTTTTTATACTTCGTTGCTCTTTATTCATAAAAAAGATAAAAAATGAGACTTTGTCTTGCTGTTTTTATTCTTCTTGTGTTGCAATCCTGCATGTTGCAGGCACAGAATTATTCTATTGTAAAGAAGGGTACTGCTTCATATTTTTTCTCAGGTGATGAAGTACGTGCTGTAAAATGGGACAGCATTGAGGTGAATGGTACAGATAGTATTTTTTATTCGTTTAATAATGTTGCCGATACAACATTATTAATGTATAATGGTGTATGCGTTGACACAGCTGCAGGTTCCGTTTCAGGTAAAACGGTTGTGAAAAGAGCCGGTTCATTATTTGAAATTACCAATTGCTTTAATGATACCATTGTTTTCAGACCGCAGACAAATATTGGCGGGGCATGGGAATTATTCAGATATCCGAATAATCATTATTATGAAATTCATACCGATTCCGCCGGGATACATCCTTTTCTTGGAATTTCCGATTCTGTAAGATATTATTCTGTTCAGGCAAAAGATGAATTGGGAAATAACATAAATAGTGATTATAACGGAAAAACGCTTATTGTTTCTGAAGATTACGGTCCGCTTGTATGGCTCAATTTTTATTTATTTCCTTTTTGTGATACCAGCAGTTATCATTTGATCGGGCATTCTGATTCACTTATTGGATTTCAGAATCCCTCTTTTCATGATATTTACAGATATGACATTAATGATGAATTCCATTTTCTTGAAGAAGAAACGAATTGGGAAATAAACTGGACCGACACTACCTGGTACGTTGATAATGGCTACAGAAAGGATATAATAAGGTTTGTGATTGATGCGTTTTTGTATAGTGATTCTGTTTTATACTCTTATCATGACTGTATTCGCGAAATAAATTTTACTGCGGGAATTCCTGATACTATATATTACGAAGACACATTGACGGAAAAGATTGATTTTACTAGCCTTGATGTTTGGCAGTTTGATCATGAGCCGCTGGAATACATTGCGGATACCAGCCATGACTCTTTTTACTTTTATCATATAAAAACTTCAAATTATGGTGGCAGAAAATTGAAGTATGTCATTCACAATGAGCTAATGAATATTGACAGTTGCTGGAAGTACACATTGGTTGATCCCGGTCCAACACCATATGAATTTGTTGAGGAATGTGGTGGCCCGTATCATTATTTTGCCGACTGGATGGGATATGTCAAACAAAATAAACTTGTTTATTATAATAAAGGGGGAGAAATATGGGGAAATCCTGTTGCTGCCGGTTGCGAAGACCTTTTAAGTGGTGTGAATACAATGGAGGTACCACAATTGATTTGTTCTATATATCCGAATCCGTCTTCCGATTTTTTTAAAATTTTTATTCAACCCTGGACAAATAATTTGTATTTCCGGATTTTCAATTCACTTGGACAACCTGTAAAATCAATATATTTAAAAGATAATTATCAAACATTATCTGTTTCCTTGCTTCCGGCAGGTGTGTATTATTATAATGTGACTGCCGATGAAGGCACTCTGAAATCAGGTATTATTGTCATTTCGCGATAATTTTTTTTCGAATTACCGGATTTGTTAAAAACCAGGGATAGATATCAATACCTGTTAATGATGATATTGCTATGATAATTCCCGCAATAATCATAGTGTAATAATAAAGCCAAGATTATTTGCTGCTATAAAAATAGAATATGATGCTAAGGAAAAGTAAACTGCCAACAGAAAAACCGATTACCGGACAGCGATACAAATAAATTCCCACAGTTACTAATCCGGTAGAAACAGGAACGGTTATTTAGATCGCTTTGTAAATCACTTTCAGTTTTGATCTTAAAGGAAGGTATAAAATAGTAAATATTTTTTTGTTTTATTACTTTGTGAACTGTTTTATTGATTTTAATTTATTCAATTATAAATTTTCTATTTACTATTTTGCCTGTCGCATGCCTTTAGGGTAGGTAAGGCAGACAGGTTTGCTGTTTTCAGTGAAACTCATGTAACTTGAGTTCTTAATTCTGAATTCATTTGTTCAAATGTTCAATGGTTCATTTATAGTAATGGTTTTACTTTGTAGAACATAATAGTTCAGAATACTATTTCTTTTTTCACTTCGTGAAGTTTGTTCCATACATCCTTATTATCTTTTGAGGCACTGATCAGGACAGTCAGATACGTTTTATTTGCTTCGGTTTTTATAGTGTAACCGAGTTCAAGATAAAGGCATATTTTCCTTCCATTGCTGAAAGTGTCGAAATAAGGTATGGTAGCAGTGAAGGAGAATGGTGATGATGCTGTAGCGCCAGGAATTTCAGTAACATCTGCATTTACCTGCGATGTGTCGGGGGTGATCTTTTTCTGTTGTCCTATGGAAATGCACAGGCCTTTAAAATACTCGTCAAGAAAAGCCGTAATGTCGGCTTTTAGGAAATTTTTCTGCCCTTCGATGGCAACCACAAAAGCATAGGTGAAATAGTTTGCTGATGTAGTATCGAACATTCCGGGCGCAAAGCGTATTTCTTCAAAGCCGGTAAATTTTATTCCGGGCGCAAAGCCCAGCGGGAAATCCATGCGTTCAAAGCCCCAGTCGGCAGGGCCTTTGAGAATGGTGGGGGTTTTCTGCTGTGCAAAAATTAATGTGATGCAACCAGCAATAAATACGGAAGTCAGTAAAATCTTTTTCATAGATGTAAGTTTTAAATTGGAAAATTATTATTTATTTGAATTGTTTTCTTTATTGTTTTTTATGTCGCTGGATGCAGTAAGCCGTAATAATTTTTGAAAAACGCCAGTTACTTCCGCAGGGGGTGGGTTATTGGCATTGCCCCATACAATGCGGTTCGATTTATCTCCTTTATAAAGTTCAATATAATAGCTGTAATTATAAGGATTATTGAATGCCACTTCGTACAAATTATTTTTTTTAATGTCTTTAAAAACATCTTTAATTTGTTTGCTTGTAATCGATTTCATTAGTGTATATGCGGCTGAAGAAGGATCTTTTTTATACAGGGCGCCCTTGCTGTCAATAAAATATTCATCGTATTTTCCGGTGAATCCTCCGCCCTTGCCAAAAACCACTTTATCGTAAGGGATTTTATATTTGAAAATACCGCAACTGCACAAGAAAATGGCCACCGTAACAATTATAAAAGCAGATTTTTTCATATGCTCAGGCTTTGATAAGTTCTTTCATTTTGCAAATTTGTTCAGGTGTTCCCAACACAAAAAGCTTGGCATCGGCAATCAATTGTGTTTCGGGCAGGGGATTGATGATGTATTCGCCCAGCTTAGTCTTAAATCCAATGATGTTTGCACCGGTTTTATTGCGGATATCTATTTCTGCCAGGGTTTTATTCCTGTACTTTTCTGGCATATCACGGCAATATATTTCCTCCAGATTAACGGTAGCAGTTTCATAAACTGAAATATGGCGCAGCAATTCAACAACATCCGGCTTCAGCACAAGTGCGGCCATGTGTGCTCCTCCCACTTTCTCCGGCAAAACCACATTGTCGGCACCGGCTATCTTAAGTTTTCTTTCAGAACTGTCGCTCGTGGCACGGCTGATAATTTTTAATTCCTGATTAAGAGATTTGGCTGATAAAACAACAAACAGATTATCGGCATCGATAGGCAGAGTGGTAATTAACGACCGGGCAACTTTGATTCCTGCCTTAAGCAAAACTTCGTCCCTTGTAGCATCCCCTTCGATAAAATACATCTTCCCGTTTTCTTCGGCTTCTGTAATGACTGACCTGTTCTGCTCAATAACCACAAAGGGATGGTTATGGCTGCTCAGCTCGGCGGCGGCCATTTTCCCGTTCCGGCCGTATCCGCATACAATAACATGATTTTTCATTTTTTTTATTTCTGAATTAACCCTGAAATCTTTAAAATAACTTCTGAATTCGCCATCAACAATACTTGTTGTGATGACAGATATTGCATATAAAAAAGTACCCATGCTGGTAATGATCAGAAACATGGTGAAGACTTTGCCCGTATCTGAAAGAGGCTGAAGTTCCTGAAATCCGACAGTAGCTACGGTAATTACGGTCATGTAAAGGGAATCAAGGAGAGAGTATTTTTCTATAAGCAGATATCCCGCTGTACCGATGATCTCGATAAGAAATAAAAGAAGAAATGCATATCTTACTTTGCTCAGGCGTGAGAAGCGTGTCATTGCAGAAGTTTTTGCAAATATAGTGAAACATAAGAATATTTTTGCGCAACAAAATATTATTTACCCATATTTTTTCATTTTTTCAGCATGCAAAATAATTGTATCTTTGCACACTTATTTGATTTTTGAATTCCTTTTGCGGAAGCAATTACATGAAATATTTAATCGTAAATCGTAATTCGTAAATCAAAAGCGGATGTGTCGTAATTGGTAGCCGAGCCAGACTTAGGATCTGGTGCCGTAAGGCGTGGGGGTTCGAGTCCCTTCATCCGCACGGAGTAAGGATGAAGTACACCGGAAGGTGTCTTTTTCGCAGAAAAAGGGATGAGAAGTTTATCCCGATGAATATCGGGAAGTCCCTTCATCCGCACGGAGTAAGGATGAAGTACACCGGAAGGTGTCTTTTTCGCAGAAAAAGGGATGAGAAGTTTATCCCGATGAATATCGGGAAGTCCCTTCATCCGCACTATAGTTATGTTAAATGTAAATAAGTAACAAATTAATTTCGAATATCCAACACCCAATATTGAATGATGAAGTAAAACTTGGACATTGGAAATTCGATATTCAATATTGCCTGCCCGACGCAGGCGGGGATATTAAATTAAATCATTTTATTTTTTACTTGACACTAGATTGACACAGTAATATTATAAATTATATTTTGAATTGATAAAAGATCGATTAAGATGAACATCACACACGAAAAAATTGATGAACTGAATGCAGTTTTAAAAATTGAAGTATCAGCCGCTGATTACCAGCCACAGGTTGAAAAGGTGATCAAAGAGCATCAGAAAAAAATGAATATGCCGGGTTTCAGACCAGGGAAAGTGCCCGTTTCAGTTATTAAGAAAATGTATGGAAAATCGATGCGTGTGGATGAAATTAACAAGATTGTGATCGACAAAATGTACGAATACCTTGGGCAGAATAACATCGATATACTTGGCAATCCACTGCCTAACAAGGAAAAATCAGAAAAAATCAACTGGGATTCACAGACCGATTTTGAATTCTTCTTTGATTTTGCTCCAAGCCCTTTGATAGAAGTGGAACCCCTTGAGAACATTCATATGAAATATTATGATATTACCGTGGATGATAAAGTGGTTGAAAAATACCTGATGGATATTCGCCGCCGCTTTGGAAAATTTTCAAACCCCGAAACCGTCGGCGGCACCGATCTGATTTATGCCGATTTTGATGAACTTGACGAAAGTGGAAATGCATTGGAGAATGGTATTAAAAGCAAAGCGTCGGTTGCCATCGAAATGATTAAAGACACAAAAGAACTAAAGAAATTTATCGGACTGAAAAAAGATGATACTATTGATTGTGATTTACTGAACATCTTTGAAAACCATCATGAAATATCACATGTACTGAGTGTAAGTCATGAAAAGGCTGATGAAATTAAAAATAAGTTTCGTCTTAAAATAATCACCATTTCACGCAATGAGCCTGCCGAACTGAACAGTGAGCTTTTTGAAAAAGTTTATAAGAACGATAACATCACCAGCGAAGAACAGCTCATGGAGCGCATTAATTCTGACGCCGAAACATCTTTTAAAGCTGAAGGCGATAAAAGGTTTGTGAGCGATGTTGTTGAATATCTGCTTAAGAAAACTGTAGTTGTATTACCAGATGCTTTTTTGAGACGCTGGCTTCTTGAAACCAACAATGAAAAATTCACACCCGAGCAGGTTGAAAAGGAATATTCCATTTACGCCGACACATTGAAATGGCAGTTGATCGAAAATAAAATCCTGAAATCATATAATGTTGATGTAACCCGCGAAAACGTAAAAGAGTTTGTAAAAGATTATTTCCGCAAAAATATTCAGCAGGGCAGCAGCGAGGAAACCGACGATCAGAAACTTGATGGCGTTGCCGAACGATTCATGGAGAACAAGGAAGAAGTAAAGAAAATCTTTGACAGGCTTTATGATGAACGGCTCAAGGAATTATTTAAAGAGAGAATCAAAATTGAAAATAAAAAAATAACTTACGAAGATTTTATTAAATTAGCTACCGAAAAGCAAAAGCACGAGCATGACCACGATCATTAAATAGTGAACCGTAATCAGTAGGCAGTCATCAATTTGCAGTTGGCAAAAAATCAAATCAAAAAACGCAAAAACATCTATCAAAACATCAAATAATAAACGACAAAAAATATAAGATCATACTAAATTAAACCCGCAACAAGTAACCAGTAACTTGCAACCAGAAACGAACAACAAACGACAAACAAAAAAACATCTAACGTCTAACGAAACATTGAATCTTAAACTTTGGTAATATGTCATACAACAACGATGAATTCCGCAAATATGCTGTAAAACACAGGGGCGTCAGCAGCCTCACACTGGATAGCTATACATCAAAAACCAATAGCGTTTCGCCCTATATTATTGAGGAGCGCCAGCTGAATGCTGTTTCACTTGATGTGTTTTCACGTCTTATGATGGACAGGATTATTTTCCTCGGATCCATGATAACTGATGAAGTAGCAAATATTATTCAGGCGCAGCTTTTGTTTCTTGAATCAGTTGATTCCCGCAAAGATATTCAGATCTATCTGAATACTCCTGGAGGCTCTGTTTATGCAGGACTTGGAATTTATGATACGATGCAGTACATTTTGCCCGATGTGGCTACAATTTGTACAGGCATGGCAGCTTCCATGGGTGCTATTCTGCTATGCGCAGGCAAGGATGGAAAAAGAACGGCATTAAGTCATTCACGTATTCTGATACATCAGCCGATGGGTGGTGCTGAAGGACAGGCTTCCGATATTGAAATAGTATCAAAGGAAATCGTTAAGCTAAGAAAAGAACTTTACGAAATTATTGCTCGTCACAGCAAACAGAAATATGATAAAATTTATAAAGATGCCGACCGCGATTACTGGATGACTGCTGAAGAAGCCAAGGAATATGGCATGATTGACGAGATTCTTGTAAGAAATAAAAAATAAAATCTGATGGCTAAAGACAGCACACATTGCTCATTCTGCGGTCGCGATAAACGCGAAACCACCATGCTGATTGCCGGACTCGAAGGTCACATATGCGATTACTGCGTTACACAGGCATTCAACATAGTGAATGAGGAAATTTCCGGCAAGAAAGGAAAATTTGTGCCGGCATTTAAATTGCTGAAACCCGTTGAAATCAAGTGTCATCTTGATCAATACGTAATTGGACAGGAGGAAGCGAAAAAAGTTCTTTCCGTTGCAGTATACAATCATTATAAAAGGGTCAATGCACTTAAGACAAAAAAAGAGGATGATGTAGAAATAGAAAAATCGAATATCATTCTTGTGGGTGAAACCGGAACAGGCAAAACTTTGCTGGCTCGCACCATTGCGCGCTTGCTGCAGGTTCCTTTCTGCATTGCCGATGCTACGGTGCTTACTGAAGCCGGTTATGTGGGCGAAGATGTTGAAAGCGTTCTGGTGCGCCTGCTCCAGGTGGCCGAATACAATGTTGAAGCCGTTGAAAAAGGAATTGTATTTATTGATGAAATCGATAAAATTGCGCGTAAAAGCGACAATCCTTCCATTACCCGTGATGTTTCGGGTGAAGGTGTTCAGCAGGCCTTGCTGAAACTGCTTGAAGGATCTATAGTAAATGTCCCTCCGCAGGGCGGGCGGAAACATCCCGAACAGAAAATGATACAGATAAACACTCAGAATATTCTTTTTATCTGCGGCGGCGCTTTTGACGGCATTGAAAAGAAAATAGCTACGAGGCTGCAGGCCAATATTGTTGGCTATGGCGTTAAGAACAGGGATGAAGTTGACAAGGATAACCTGATTAAATATGTTGCTCCGCAGGATCTGAAAAGTTACGGATTGATTCCTGAACTTGTCGGGCGTTTGCCCGTGGTAACATACCTTCATTCCCTCGACCGCGATGTTTTGCGACGCATCCTTCTGGAACCTAAAAATTCCCTGATAAAGCAATATACCCGCCTGTTTGAAATGGATAAAATAAAACTGACATTTGATGAGGACGTATACGATTTTGTTGTTAGCAAGGCAATAGAATTCAAGCTGGGCGCACGAGGGCTTCGTTCCATTCTTGAAGCCGTCATGATGGATGCCATGTACGACCTTCCTTCCCAAAATAAGCAAACCGATATGCATATTACGGCTCCTTATGCTGAAGATAAGCTCAGGAAGACGAATATCGAGCGTCTCAAAGTTGCCTGAATTTTGTTTTGCACAATAAGTCCTGTTAATTCAAGGTTTATTTATTACAATTGGGTATAAATTATCATTCTTAACTTATCCCAACGAAATACGAACGGATACGAATATGGTAGTTTCGTGAGTTCGTACAAAACCTAACTACTGGCAGGTTCGTGCTTCGGTGGAATAATAAAAAGAAAATTATTAGAGTTTTAAAAGTAGAACCTGATAAAAATTCAGTTTGAAAAAACGGGCTTTATCCTTATCTTTGTATTGCAATTGGCATAAATATTGATTTCCTGTTCTGGATTTATGAAAAAGAGAATCATTATATTTTTTTCAATTTGTTTCTGGATTTCCGGAGTTCATTCCCAATCATCGGATACATACGTGGTCCCTGCACAGATTATTAATGGCGATACTGTTCCGGTTCTTGTTCTTGATGAAGTTACTGTAAATCCTCCCATAGAAACACAATCAACAACTTTGCTTACTCCTGTAAAATACAGCAAACTTATACGCGATGTGAAAAAAGTGTATCCCTATGCAATAACGGTTAGTATAAAACTTAACGAATATAATGATATCATTTCAAAGATAACAGATGAAGGTGAAAAGAAAAAATACCTGAAGAAAGCAGAGCAGGAAATAAAGGATGAATTCACTGATGATGTGGAAAACATGACACTATCGCAGGGCATCATTCTTCTTAAACTCATCGACCGTGAAACCGGTAATTCTTCCTATGAAATTGTAAAGGAACTTAGGGGGGCGGTCAGAGCTATCTTCTGGCAGGCACTTGCTCGTTTTTTTGGCGCAAACCTTAAAGTGCAATACGACCCCGCCGGTGATGATAAGTATATTGAAGAAATTGTGGTAAGAATTGAGAACGGAACTATCTAACCTCTTTAGTAAATTCTTGTAATAAATCTTTTATTAAATTTCAAAATGCAAAATTTGATATATTTTGTTGAAAAATAAATTTTTACAATTAATAATTATTTTGACTTGTAATGTTAAATTTGAATTTTAATATTTGCATCTTACATTTTGCATTTAAAGTATCTACTTTCCGCGTCCCTGGACAATTATCAGAACAGTATAAATCAGAATTTTAAAATCAACGGAAAGCGACATGTTCTCAAGATACAGCAAGTCGTATTTAAGGCGGGAAACCATCTGCTCAACATTTTCAGCATAACCGAATTTTACCTGTCCCCATGAAGTAATGCCGGGTTTAACTTTAAATAATAATTTATAATGCGGAGCCACTTTCATGATTTCATTTATGAAGAACTGTCTTTCGGGGCGATAGCCTACCAGCGACATATCTCCTTTCAGCACATTGAAGAACTGAGGTATTTCATCCAGCCTGACTTTTCGCATGAACCTCCCGAATGTGGTAATGCGCGAATCGTTTTTGCTCGATAACTGCGGGCCGTTTTTTTCGGCATCGGTAAACATGGAACGGAATTTATGCATCATAAAGGTAGCTCCGTGAATACCCACTCTTTGATGGGAATAAAATACCGGTCCTTTAGATGACATCTTTACACCAATGGCGGTAAAAAGATAAACTGGGCTGAAAATAACAAGCATTATGACTGAAACAATGATATCAATACCTCTTTTGATTGATGTTTGCCAAACAGGCATTAATTCGGGCGAGATCTGTATCAGCGGGGCGTCCCAAATAGCAGTCATTTTTACCGAGCCAAGCAGAATATCCTGAATATCAGGGATGACCTTGGTAATAACATTGGCACCGTTAATCTCTGTCAGGATCTTGTCGATGGTTTTATGTTCCGAAGGCTCTATGGCAATAATGACTTCTTCAATTTTATGAGTCAGGATGATGCTCAGAATATTTTTATAATGCCCGAGGTGGGGAAGGTATTGGTTCAGGTGATATTCACCGTTATTTTTTACATGTACAAAACCAACAAACTTGTTGCCGGATGATTTTCGCTGTCCGTCAATTTCCTTATAAATAGAAATAGCATTTTTGTCGCTTCCGACAATCAGTGTATTAAAACCGATTCGGCGGTGATGGATTCTGAAAGCAGTGATCGAGGTAAGAATCAAACGGAGTGTGAAGGTGATGCAGAAATGAAAAAGAAACAAAATAAAAAATGAGAGGTAATAATCCTTGTACGATTTAACGCTGTCATCGAGCAGCACAACAAAAAA
>JAZDMF010000372.1:0-3479 GCA_043801235.1 Bacteroidota bacterium
ATTGAAAATCAATTAGTTCCTAATGCGTAGCATTAGAACTTTTTTAAACAAAAAACTTATGAAACTCATATCAATCAAGGTTTTTGAGATTTTTCCGAAATTATTTTCGTCGACATTTTTCTTTATTGCGTAATCTGGGATCAATCATTACCTATTACGAGACTGGCAGCTATGAACCAACAGCCAAGACCAGATTTAGTATCCAAGGATCTTTATCATTGATTTATAGCTTTGCTCTTTTGCGAATAAGCGGGTGTAAACTTCACCATTTTCATCATAATCAATAATAATGTGCTTTGGTGCAGGAATAAGGCAATGCTGTATGCCACCAAAGCCTCCGAGAGATTCCTGGTAAGCGCCGGTATGGAAAAGACCTATGAATTGCGTTTCATTATCCTTTAATTTGGGAAGGAAAACCGCATTCTGATGCGCTTCGGCGTTGTAGTAGTCATGGCTATCGCATGTAAGTCCGCCAAGGTTCACACGCTGGTATTCAGAATCCCAGTTATTAATGGCTAATAAAATAAAACGCTGGTTAATAGCCCATGTATCAGGCAAAGTGGTCATGAAGGAACTGTCAATCATGTTCCAGAGTTCACGGTCGTTCTGTTGCTTCTGGTCAATAATGGAATAAAGAACTGCGCCGCTTTCGCCCACAGTGAAAGAACCGAATTCGGTAAAAATATTGGGTTCAGCTACAACATTGCGTTCACAAATGCTTTTGATCTGTGAAATAATTTCTTCTGCCATGTATTCATAATCATAATCAAAAGCCAGTGAACTTTTTATTGGGAAACCGCCGCCAATGTTAAGCGAATCCAGTTCCGGGCATATTTTCTTTAATTCGCAATACAGATGAGCGCATTTTGAAAGTTCATTCCAGAAATAAGCTGTATCCTTTATTCCGGTATTAATAAAGAAATGCAGCATTTTCAGTTCAAATTTGGGATTATCTTTAATATGATCCTCATAGTATGGTAATACATCATGATACCTTATTCCTAATCGCGAAGTATAAAAATCGAACTTGGGTTCTTCTTCAGTAGCTATTCTGATACCCAGTTTGCATTTATTTTTTAGGATTTTGTATTTGTCGAGTTCGAATTTATTGTCAAGGATAGGGATGGTGTTTTCGAATCCAAGGTTGATAAGGTTGGCAATATTGTCGATATACTGGGGTCTTTTAAATCCGTTACATATGATATATTTATCCTTTTTGATCTTTCCCGACTTATAAAGTTCTTCGATAATGTGTATGTCGAAAGCCGAGGACGTTTCGAGATGTACGTCTTCCTTTAGTACCTCTTCCATAATAAAGGCAAAATGTGAACTTTTAGTACAGTAACTATAGTGATAATCACCATTATAGTCGGCTTTTGCTATGGCGACATTGAACCATTTCTTAGCTTTTTGTATTTGTTCGCTTATTTTCGGTAAGTAAGTTATTTTCAGAGGGGTTCCATATTGTTCAATTAAACCCATTAGTGAAATGTCGTGGAAGTACAATTCGTTTTCTACTACCTTGAACTCTTCCTGGGGGAATTCAAAAGTTTGCTCAATAAGGTCGTTGTATTTGTTTTTCATTTCAAATGTAAGTTAGTTGGTTGGTGTTTTTTTTACCAAAGTAAGTTATCCGGATTTTAAATTTTGCATAAAAGTAGAAAGAATAGGTTACGAAATAAGAAATAATGTTTTTTTATTCGATAAAATATGAATTTAGTAACTGGAATAAAAAAAGTAATAGTAAAAATGGATTGCATTACTGTATATATTATGAAAAAAATCCTTCACTTGGTTTTGTGGATTTAAAACAAAAAAAATCGTATCTTTATAAAAATTCTCTTTTTAAATTACAGAGTAAAATTGAATAAAAATCCATATTAAAAATTATGGTGTGTATTTGCTGTGAAATGATAGTGAAATCTGAACTTGAGAAACTGGGATTTTAATATATAACTGTGAAAATTGGAGAAGTTGTTATTAAAGAAGATTTAACAACTCTTTGCACCCTTCCGGATGTATCAAGTAAAAAATTAATTTGACGAAAAAGAATCTATTATTGAACTTTATTATCAAGAAATAATATCTTAATAATTATGAAGCTCGCATACATCGGCACGTATCCTCCACGGGAATGTGGTATCGGCACATTTACAATGAACCTATACAAATCCATGGTCATGAACAATGAAACAGCAAAGGATCCAACTGAAGGATTTATTGTGGCCATGAACGATCATGAAGAAACCTATGATTATCCGGAAGAGGTTAAACTAACCATCAGGCAGGAACATCAGCGCGATTACCTGGAAGCGGTGAAATTTATTAATCTCAGCGGCGCGGACATTTGCGTGCTTGAACATGAATTCGGAATATTCGGCGGGCAAAACGGGATTTACATTCTTCCCTTGCTTCATCGTCTTGAAATTCCGCTGATCGTCACCCTTCACACCATCATGAAAGCGCCTTCATATAACGAAAAAGCAGTGTTGCAGGAAATATGCAAGATGGCTCATAAAGTAGTAGTGATGAGCCATACAGCAATTAAGTTTCTCACCAGTATCTATAATGTGGATAAAAGGAAAATTGCATATATCGAGCATGGCGTGCCGGATATTCAGTTTAACCAGGAGCAATCCAAAAAGGATTTCAAACTCGAAAACAAAAAGATTTTACTCACCTTTGGTATTCTTAGCCGCAATAAAGGGATTGAAACAGTAATTAAAGCATTACCAAAAGTTATTGAAAAATATCCTGAGGTATTGTACATGGTCCTTGGCAAAACCCATCCGAATGTTCTTCGTCATTCCGGTGAAGAATACCGGAATTACCTTCAGCGTTTGGTCAACAGTCTAAAACTAGGCAATCATGTCTTTTTTTTGAATGAGTTTATTATTCAAAAAGAATTGTTCAAATATTTATCTGCTTCTGATATTTATATTACACCTTACCTGAATGAAGCACAGATTACCAGTGGAACACTTTCATATGCAATAGGAGTGGGTTCGGCTGTTATTTCGACACCCTACTGGCATGCTTCCGAATTATTGGCTGATGGAAGAGGAAGGCTTTTTAACTTTAATGATTCGGATGAGCTTTCAAGGATCTTCATGGAGTTGCTGGATCATCCCGAAGTATTGAAAGATCTTCGGAAAAAAGCCTATGATTATGGCAGAACCATTACATGGCCCAGGTCGGGTGGTAAATATGTGGCACTTGCTAAAAAAATTCTTGCCGGTAAACCGGAGGTAGTGGTGGAGAAAGAAACCTCCATTGATCCGCTTGTTCTTCCGCCATTTTCGCTTCTTCACATTAAACATATGACCGATGATACAGGAATCATCCAGCATGCAAAATTCGGCATCCCCAACCTGAAAGAAGGATACTGCCTGGATGATAATGCAAGGGCTTTACTTATGGCGCTTATGGCATACCGGCAAAAAAAAGATGCTCTTGCTCTTGAATTAGCTCCCATATAT
>JAZDMF010000415.1:0-6327 GCA_043801235.1 Bacteroidota bacterium
TATTACAGATACAGCATCGGTATGACTTCTTATTTCTGCCTTCTGTTTTCTCACTTCTCATTTCTCACTTCTTACTTCTGCCTTCTGCTTTCATTTACTGTTTAAAAATTTTATAATCAATCCTGAAATCCATCAGCATAACAAAAGGAAGTATAATGCCTATTGAATAGAACGAATTTTCTCCGCCATCATGGTAAGTTTGATGAAAAGTAAAATTGTACGTTTTGTTGTTAATTTTGATTGACTGCGAATGACGGCCGCTGCTGCGGAAGAACATATAATACATATCCTTGAAAATACCTGTGTTCACTGCCCTGCAGAGTATATCCTGGCATAGGCTGCGAATAGGATCCATTTTCGAGAAGAATACACGGCCAGGGAAAAAGTATGCAAGGTATTCGGCTTCGGTAAATTTTATCCAGCCAGCTTCATCGGGATATTTCCTGTATATTTCAACATAGATATCGTTCCAGTCCTGGTCGCGTGTTTTTTCCGAAATGGTGGTTTCCTTTTCGTTCATTTTAACGTGAAGGTTAATGTCTTTGCTCAAGATGTCTTTGTCTTCATCTTTTTTATGAGAGTAGCGTTTGATTATTTCAGCTTTGAGAACATTCTTATAGAACATATCTGCCCTGTTGTAATTCGATTCGGTCAACTGGGGTAATTTGATGGGAACCGGGCGGGCTTTCTTTTCAACCTTTGGTTTTACAGGTGCAACCGGAACTTTTTTTACAGCAGGTTCTTTGGGTTTTTGAACCACAGCTTTTGCAACAGCTATAGGTTTCTTTACAATTACGGTTTTTTTAGCCGGAACTTTTTTAGCCGGAGTCTTAAGTACAGGTTTTTTCACCTGGATTGTTTTTTTTTCAACTTTTACAGCCTGTTTCTTAGGTGCTGGTTTTGAGATTTTTTTTACATCCGGCTTTGCTTTTGGCCTGGGTGCAGGTTTCTTTACAGGCGGTTTAGGTGGGGCAGCGGTTTTTTTAATTAAAGGCTTAGCGACTGTTTTCACAGCTTTTTTTACTACTGTTTTTTTTGGCAGGGGTTTACCTGTCTTTTTCTCTGAAGGTTTTTTTACAGAAGGTTTTAAACCCGTTTTAATTTTTGCTTTTACAGGAGCAACTTTTTTCTTAGGTGTAAGTTTTTTTACCATAATTTTATTTTTTATTCCCATATGCCTGCAATTGCCGTTGAGCAATATTCGCAGTTTCCGTTATTAATATGATTTTCTAATATCGTAAATCCTTTTCTTGAAATAATTTTTTTAGAACATCCCGGGCAAAAAGTATTTTCAGCTTCATTACCGGGCACATTCCCTATATAAACATATTTTAGTCCGGCGCTTATAGCCGTTTCCCTTGCTTTTTCAAGAGTGGAAACAGGAGTATAAGGCAGGTTGGTAAGTTTGTACATAGGCGTGAAACGTGAAAAATGTAAAGGAGTTTCACTGAAACCGTTTTTATTAAGCCATTCGCACATTTCTCCTATCATTGTTATATCATCGGTCCAGGTCGGAATTACAAGATTAATAATCTCGAGCCAGACGCTATTATCCTTATATGTTTGTAACGTGTCAAGAACGGGTTGCAAAGTTGCTGAATTTAGTTCCTGGTAAATAGAATCCTTAAAGCTTTTCAGGTTGATGCTGGCAGCATCAATATACTTGCATAATTCCTTAAGGGGTTCTTTATTAATATAACCATTTGAAACCACCACGACTTTTATTCCGGCTTCGCTCGCCTGTTTTGAGGTTTCGAGCATATATTCATAAAAGGCAGTGGGTTCGGAATATGTAAAAGCAATAGCTGTTAATCCGGTATCCTGGCAAATTTTTATAACATCATCAGGGTAAAGGCTTAGGTTATCAGTTGATTCAGGGCCTATCTGTGAGATAGTCCAGTTCTGGCAGTTCAGGCAACGTAAATTACAACCGGCTATTGCCAATGAATAAATGGATGTTTGCGGAAAGAAATGGAATAATGGCTTTTTTTCTATGGGATCAGTATTAACTATGCAAGGATTGCCATAGGCTATGGTATAATATTTCCCGCCAACATTGAATTTATTCCTGCATATGCTCCGGCCACCGTCAGGAAGTTTACATGCATTAGGACACAGGTTGCACTGTGTATAATTATCATCAAGGCTTATGTAATTAGATGCTTCCTTACTGTGTTTCAGCAGTTCCTCAATATCATCCCTTTGCCTTGGCACATTCATTTTATCATTGGTATTTGCAAGCGAAAATATGGGCGTGCAACTTAAACCGGTGGCTATACCGCCCATCCCCATCAGGCTTTTTTTCAAAAAATCTCTTTTTCTCATCAGCCTTTGTTTTTTAGCTGCTGTTTGCCTTGTCAGTCACATTAAACGAAGTAGACCTTGCGTTTAAAGTACAGATATACACCGCTTAAAATATTTAAAAAACCCGTAAGCATACATGCTTCGAAAATTCCCAGCAAAGGTAATAAAAAAGTCGATAATACTAATGCCCCTATAGCCGAACCATATAAATCAGCCCCATACGATTCAGCAGCAATATATGTAACGGGTTTCTTTATAATCCTGGAAGCCAGCGAGAAAGACATCCCGGTAAGTATTCCTAAAATTAAAATAAACAAAAGGAAAAATAATTCAACAAGGAAGCGGCTGGAAGAAAGTCCGGCAAGGTATATAACTACCGGCAAAACAAAGCAATATATAATAATACCTGTTTGAATTTTCAGGAAATTCATTACCGACTGCTGTTTGATTTTTTTATTAATGTAATATGAACCTATAGCAAGTCCAGCCATAAATAAAGTAATTATTATTCCAACAATCTGATATACAAAACCGTAAATAATCTGAAAGGCAACAAGGATGACTACTTCCATGGCTGAAGCAGCAAAACCACCGGTGAACAGGCAAAGATTTACCGGCCGGAGCCTGAAAATAAAAAGAACTGTAATTATGGCCAGGGTAAACAGTATAAGGTAATAATTTCCTTTAAAATGGCTCATCCAGAAACGGAGCTGATGATAATACACCACCGGATAAAAATCTTTATTTACCACCGTGCTTTTATCAATATTTTTTAAAACATACTTCATGCGGTCGTTTATCAGATCATCATCTAAATAGCAGGCATTCACGTATGCATTATCAATTTCACGCAATGAAACAAGCTGTGTTATGTTTGAATTTAATGACCTGTCGGATGCAATGAAAAAGTTTTTGTTGCCGGGAATAATCAAAATATTTTTAAAGACCCTGTTAAGGGTATTGTACATTACTGAGTTTATATTTTTAATTTCCGGGCTGATATAATCAGCGCTTGATGAAAGGCTGAATGAAATAATTCCATCCGTATTCATTTTTGCTTTAAGCTCATCGAAAAATTCAAGAGTATAAAATCTGTTCAGCTGAGCGGTGGTAGGATCGGGAAGGGCAATAATAACAACATCGAATTTTTTGCCGGTACGTTTTAAAAAGTATCGTGCATCTTCATTGATGATCCGGATTTTCGGGCTTTCAAGATTATGTGTGTATTTTTTTCCGAGTTCGACCAGCACAGGGTTTATTTCCAGATAATCGATGCTGTCAACTTTATATTTAAGGATTTCCTTTGCCAGTCCGTTCACTCCGCCTGAAATGAGCAGAACATTATGCGGATCGCTATGCTGCAGCATGGCGTAATGCACGGCTTCTTCGTTTTCAATGACATTATCGGTTGAAAAAAGAAGCATGCTGTTCTCAAAAAAGTTCAGCTGGCTGCCTGTTTTCGTAACCACCAGGTTGCCGTATGGAGTGTCATGACAATACACCAGTTCCTGATTGTAGTATTGCTTTTCGCGGGTGTATTTTTCGAGATTATAACTGAAAGTAAGATAAACAAATGCTATGGTCACTATTGCAAGAACAATAGTTGATCTTTTTTTTCGGAATGTAAGCGAAATGGCAAAAGCCGCAGTAAGGTTGATGATTAATAAAACGTAAAGGACCTGCAGATTGTTCAGAATGAAAACAAGAAAGAAATTAAAAATAATGCCACCCGCAATGCTGCCGATAGTATCAAAATAATAAACGCGGCTTATCTGGTTGCTGTTCAGTTTTTCAGAAAGAGTAATGCTGAAAAAGGTGAACAGGTAACCGGATACAAGGCAATAGGGCAGAAGAAATGCAAGCGATACGGTTATTCCATCCATCGGGCTGAGCATTATTCCTGTCGGAAAAATGAAATCACGCAACCAGCGCAACAGGAAAACCGACAAAAGAGGAAATATTGCTGAAAGAAGCTGAAGCCCTATGAACGCTCTTTCCTTCCTTCGTATTTTTGCCGAGCTTTTTCCTATGAAAGCCCCCATTGCAGTAAGAAGCATCCAGCTGGCAATGATGATCCCGAATACCAGTTCATTGCCGTAAAAAACATTTAAAAACTCCCTGATGAAAATTATTTGTGTTATAACAGAAGATATGCCCAGCGCAATAATGCCGTAAATAAAAACCATTTCCTTATTCACCTGCAAGGCCTTCATATCAATGCGCTTCTGTTTTTTTGTGGAATAATAATAGTATCTTTGAAGAAGATTAAGATCAGCAAAATTACACATAATATGCAAAATATATTGAGAAATAAGCTAATACTCCTTATTATGATACAACTCGTTTTGTTTGATAGCAGTTGCAACTCTCAGGATAAATCGTCCGTCAGAAAAACAACTGACCGCAAACCTGCAGTGGCCGGACAATTCTATGCTTCCGATAAGGAGACTTTAAAGAATGACCTGAAGTTCCTTTTTGAAAAGGCATCGCCCAGAAGTGAAAAAAATGTATTTGCAGTTATCAGTCCACACGCCGGCTATGTTTATTCCGGAATCGTTGCAGCTTCGGCTTTCAATCAGGTTGATCCGGATAAACAATATGAAACAGTTTTTGTTATCGGCGCAAGTCATAAATATTTATTCGATGGCGCATCGGTTTATAATAAGGGCAATTTCATTACACCTCTTGATACAGCCTTTGTTGATACAACTATTGCCAATGAACTGGTGAACAGCGATAAGGTTTTTCAGTTCGATGCCGATTATCATATTCCCGATCATTGCATTGAAGTGCAACTGCCATTTCTGCAATATCACCTGAAAAAGAAATTCAAAATTGTTCCCATACTTATCGGCACCGATGATATTACAAAACTGAAAAAAATCGCCGAGGGACTGAAACCTTATCTTACTGAAAAAAATCTTTTTGTGATAAGCACCGATTTTTCGCATTACCCGAAATATGCCGATGCAGTAGCAAACGATAAAAGAACGGCTGATGCCATAGCAACAAATTCGCCGATGGAACTGATAAAAATCATCAATGCGAATTACGATAAAAAAATCAGCGGACTCAGCACCAGCCTTTGCGGATTTGATGCGGTTCTTGCATTTTTGTATATGACAGAAAATCTTAAAGGTGTTGCGGTAAAACCAGTAATTTATAAAAACAGCGGCGATATTTCAAAAGATTCAAGCAGCGTTGTTGGCTACTGGGCCATCGCTTTTTCTACAGATGATAAAAACAAGTTAAGCAGCGATGTTGAATTCACGCTGACAGAAAAAGACAAAGCCGATCTTTTAAAAATAGCTCGCACAACCCTCGACACCTATATTAATGAAGGAAAGAAACCTGCTATAGATACGACAGGGTTTTCAGCAACCATCAAGCAGGATTGCGGGGCATTTGTTACCTTAAAGATTAAAGGCGAACTCCGCGGATGCATTGGCCGCTTCATGCCCGACAAGCCCTTGCACCAGATTGTGCAGGATATGGCCGTTTCTTCATCAACGGAAGATTCCAGATTTAGTAAAGTTACTAAAGATGAACTTGAAAAAATCACAATAGAAATTTCTGTTTTATCACCCTTTAAAAAAATAAAATCGTCTGATGATTTTATACTCGGTACTCATGGAATTTATATGACAAAAGGCGGATCATCAGGAACATTTTTGCCGCAGGTTGCTACTGAAACAGGCTGGACCAAAGAAGAATTTCTTGGCCACTGCGCCCGCGACAAGGCAGGAATAGGATGGGACGGATGGAAAACTGCCGACCTGTATGTTTATACGGCTGTGGTTTTTGGAGAAGTAGATTAGGTGCAGTCAGCAGTCCACAATCTGCATTTCGCAGTCTTCAGTTCACTGTTGAGTAAGCGCATTTGAATTATTTCAGAAGTAACGTTTTTTTTGTGTAATGAAAATAGTTTTTCATTGAAGCAAATAAAAATATACGGAACAGTCATAAAAATCTTCATCAGTATTTTTCTTTGCCTGAATTTTTTCCTGAAAGTATCTGCTCAGG
>JAZDMF010000051.1:0-4121 GCA_043801235.1 Bacteroidota bacterium
TATCGTTTGCGATTACAGGATTTCGCTCTTCAAGTTTCTTTGAAAAACGTTCAGGAGCCATGTAGGGTGAGGTTCCGCTGCTTTCATGCTGCGAGCGCAAACTTTTTGTAAGCGTATGCCGTATTTTGCTGCTTATGCCAAAATCAGTGAGCAGGTAATTCCCGTTTTCATTAATCAAAAAATTCCCGGGCTTTATATCAAGATGTATAATTGGCGGGATCTGTTTGTGCAAGTATTCCAAAGCAGAAGCTGCTTCAACAATAAATTTTGCAATCTCGGTCTCATTGAATTTGCCCGCAAGCCTTTGCACAGAGCCATTCCTGCAATATGGCATTACAAGATATGGTGAACCGCCAAAATCATCAAAATGTTTTGGTATCAGCAAACCCGGATGGCTCAGGTTAAAAACGAGAGAGTACTCCCTGGAAAAAACTTCAAGACTTTCGTTATCAAGCCCGCTGCCGGGAGCAAATATTTTCAGGGCAACTTCAATATTACCGGCTTTCTGGTCGGTAACTTTCCACACCTCACTGAAACCGCCCACGCCAAGCTTTTCAAGTAGTTTGTAACGGCTGGCAAAAACATCGCCTTGGTTCAGATTGTACATGGAAAGTTTATGTTATCTGTTTGGGTATTATGCTTCAAAAAATTTATTCCCTTTCCCAGGTAGCTCCGTTTTTATTGTCTTTCACTTTTATCCCAAGTTTTGTAAGCTCATTTCTAATCATATCAGAAGTCGTAAAATCCTTATTGTTCTTAGCAATCTGTCGTAGTGATAATATTAGCTCCATGAAATCATTTATTTCATCTTTGTCAGAAAAAGAAGTCTCTGCTTTTAAACCTAAAATAGTAACCACATAATCATCAAAAAGCTTTTGCAATCTTATTAAATGGTCATGGTCAATTTTATGTTGCCCATCCTTTATTTGATTAATGAACCTGACTCCGTCAAATAGCTGAGCGATCAAAACAGGACTATTAAAATCATCATCCATTGCTTTTCTGCATTCATCTTCAAGGAATGTCACAAATTTCAAAACATTTGAAGATGACACATCGCTATGTTTTATATTTTGTAATGTTTTTTGTCCTTCCATCAATCGCTTCAGGCCTTTTTCCGCCGCCTGTAATGCTTCGTTTGAAAAATCAAGAGTACTGCGGTAATGCGCCTGCAAAATAAAAAAGCGTATGGTCATAGGGCTGTATGCCTGTGCCAGTGCTTTATGTTTGCCCGAAAAAAATTCTTCCAGCGTAATAAAATTGCCCAGCGATTTTCCCATTTTCTGCCCATTGATGGTGATCATATTATTATGCAACCAGTACTTCACCGATTCTTTACCGTTCGCTGCAACCGATTGCGCAATCTCGCATTCATGATGCGGAAATAATAGGTCCATGCCGCCTCCGTGAATGTCAAAATATTCACCAAGATATTTTGTGCTCATGGCCGAGCATTCGAGGTGCCATCCCGGAAAACCCTCGCTCCAGGGTGATGGCCAGTGCATGATATGTTCGGGTGCAGCCTTCTTCCACAATGCAAAATCAAAAGGACTTTTCTTTTCGTCCTGTCCTTCCAGATCCCTGGTATTGGTCATTAAATCATCAAGCACGCGACCGGAAAGTTTCCCGTAATTATGTTTCTTATTATATTTTTCAACATCGAAATACACTGAGCCGTTAACTTCATATGCCAAACCGGCATTGAATATTTTTTTTATCATTTCGATCTGCTCAATGATATGGCCCGATGCTCGTGGCTCTATGCTGGGCGGCAGAACATTCAGCATATTCATATATGTATGGTAGCGGTCGGAATAATACTGCGCTACTTCCATAGGCTCCAGCTGGTCATCTTTCGCTTTTTTTGCAATCTTGTCTTCACCTTCATCAGCATCGCTCACTAAATGCCCTACATCGGTAATATTGCGAACGTACCTTACTTTGTACCCGAGATATTTCAGATAACGAAAAATAAGGTCGAATGTAATAGCGGGACGTGCGTGCCCAAGATGCGGATCGCCGTATACTGTGGGACCGCATACATAAATACCAATAAAAGGTTCATTCAGCGGTTCGAACTTTTCCTTGCTGCGGCTGAGTGTATTGTATACTACTAATTTCTTATCCATCGGAAATGTTTTTCTGATACAAATTAACTGATTTTTTACAACATCGTATAATATATTTTATACTACTGCATGCTTTCTTTTCTCAATTAATTGACTCTTTATAAAATCATTTATTTAAAACTAAATTTTATTTAAAAGTTAATCTGAACCTGTTTAAATTTTTCTAATTTTGCCGCCATATAATATTATTTTAATCTTAAAACATTATAATCGTGGATCTTTTTGATAAAATTTTAATGAAACCCGGACCGCTTGGACAGTGGTCAGAACAGGCTGACGGTTATTTCATGTTCCCGAAACTTGAAGGCGAAATAGGCCCTCACATGAAATTCATGGGCAAAGAACGCCTCGTATGGAGTTTGAACAATTACCTTGGCCTTGCCAACCATCCCGAAGTCAGAAAGGCCGATGCAGATGCCGCCCGTGACTGGGGAATGGCTTACCCTATGGGTGCCAGGATGATGTCGGGACAAACCAAATATCATGAACAACTCGAAAAAGAACTTGCCGAATTCGTAGGGAAGGAAGACTCCTACCTCCTGAATTACGGATACCTGGGCATGGTTTCCATCATTGATTGCCTTGTTGACAGGAAAGACGTGATTGTTTACGATGCCGAAGCGCATGCATGCATCATTGACGGGATGCGGCTTCATATCGGGAAGCGGTTTGTATTCAGGCATAACGATATGGAGAGTTGCGAAAAACAACTACAGAGAGCGACAAAAATTATTGAAGAAACCGGAGGATCAATCCTTGTAATCACTGAAGGCGTTTATGGAATGGCTGGCGACCTAGGACGGATTAAAGACATAGTTGACCTGAAAAAGAAATATAATTTCCGCTTTATGGTTGACGATGCACATGGTTTCGGCACTATGGGCGAAACCGGCGCCGGTACCGACCAACACCAGCATTGCCAGAACGGTGTAGACCTTCTTTTTGGTGCTTTTGCCAAATCCATGGCAAGCATTGGAGGTTTCATTGCCAGCAAAAAGGAAGTGGTAAAATACCTGCGCTTTAATATGCGTTCCCAGATTTATGCAAAATCCCTGCCTATGCCAATTGTCATAGGAGCCTTAAAGCGTCTTGATCTGATCAGGAAACATCCTGAACTAAGAGAAGACCTCTGGAAAATTGTAAATGCCTTGCAGAATGGGCTAAAGGAAAAAGGCTTCGATCTTGGCAAAACGGAATCATGTGTCACTCCCGTCCGTATGTTTGGCGGAATTCCTGAAGCAACTAATTTGACATTCGATCTGCGTGAAAACTATAATGTCTTTTGTTCTATCGTCACTTATCCTGTAATCCCAAAGGGCATCATTATTTTGAGGATTATACCGACTGCAGTTCATACCATGGATGACGTACAATACACTATTAAAGCCTTCTCTGAGATCCAGGAAAAATTAAAAACAGGAAAATACTCGACTACAGAGGTTCTGGATATATCAAAAATTTTCAAAGACCTGCATAAATAATAAAATAAAACCCGTTTACCGAACGGGTTTTTTGAAATGTGTTTCTGTGAATATATTAACAATTATACGCTGTGTAATAATAAAAAAGAAGAAAGAGGATAATTGTCCTTTTATTTAGCGGCCGGAAAACAACTTAACTTCTGTAAATATGAAAAAGATACTCATTGTTGGCGCCCTGGGGCAAATAGGTTCGGAACTGACAATGGAACTGAGAAAATTATACGGCGGAGAAAATGTGATTGCTTCAGATAAAAAGGATTCTCCTTCTGAAAAATTACGAAACTCAGGTCCTTTTGAAATAATTGATATTATAGAAAGAGATTCGATTATTCAATTGATTAAGAAATACAATATAAATATTATCATCGACCTGGCAGCTATATTATCGGCTACCGGTGAAAAAAACCCAATGCTTGCATGGAATGTAAATATCAACGGGCTGATCAATGTGCTTGAAATAGCGCGTGAATACAATATGCAGCAGGTTTTAATTCCCAGTTCTATTGCTGTT
>JAZDMF010000055.1:0-2566 GCA_043801235.1 Bacteroidota bacterium
ATCTCAATATGCACGGGCGGGTTGGAAATTGCAGCTCTTTTGCAAGCCTTTGGTTTTAGCGTTGGCTCGTGTGGGCTTGCAAATGTGCTGCAATGTGTGATAGCCAAAACGGCTTTGCCGAAAAAGTGCGGTGGGGTAAAAATTTAAACTTTCGGGTCGGCTTGAGTGTCGGCAAATTCTATTTTCTGTCTGTCCTTATTTTGTCAAGTTGCAGTGAAATGTCAGTCGTGAAGTTGTCTTTTTTTACCGCTTGTTGCTAACGTAATAGTGTTTTATTCATCGTTTCCATGCAAATATATGAAAAAGATATTAAAGCTGCAAAATGGTGAAAAATAATAATAGAGGGATGATGGAAATGATGAATAAAACAGAGTTGGACTATGCCTCCTTGCTATGGGAATTCTTTTTAAAATGTAAAGATAAGAAGCAAAAATTATTTTTAGAAATACTGTTAATCTTATGAATTATCTGTTTTAATAGTGTCATATCCGGTATTTTATTTCCAGTATTGACATACCAATCCCATGATGGTTTTGAAAGAACCATTGAACTTGTTTCAGCAGGTCAATGAACGAATATTATATAGTTAAACTTTATCCTGATTTCAGGTCATTATAAGACGGAACCATTTGAGGCTTCATTCTTCCTGTTTTACATTTTGGACAGCATAACGGATCTTGTCCTGTAATGCTTCGCCATACCTCCAACGCTGTAAGCCCCTGTAAAAACGGCAGGAAAGTAACCTTTTCTATCAGATTAAAACAAACTTCAAGTTTCGATTTCATATTGCACATTGCCATAAACCCAAAGTACCTGATTTTGTAAAATCCGGCGGGTAAAACGTGCTGAAGAAATCGTCTTATAAATTCAACTGCATCAATTGAGATGTTCTTTTTTAATCCGGCAGATTTATAGTCTTTATAGCAAAAACTAACCTTGCCATCCTGATGTTGCAGTATCCTGGAATTAGATATAGCAACCCGATGTGTGTAGTTACCCAGGTAACGGATCAGACTATCGGAACAGGTAAATGGTTTTTCGCAGTACACCACCCAGTTTTTTCTATAACATTGATCTTTTAGGGATTTAAAATCAATAAACTCATCCGGAAGATTAATATCTCCATTAATAACTGCCTGTTCCAGAAATCTGCAAAGAATACCCCTGAAAACAGCACTGACCGCTTTAACAGGAAGAAAAAACTTTTTTCCGGCATGTACCCATTCCGTTTGATCCTCGGACAGTCCCCCGGCAGGGACAATCATATGCAGGTGCGGATGGTAAACAAGGGTTTGTCCCCATGTATGCAAAATAGCAACTGCTCCCGCTTGTGCACCAAGAAACTCAGTATTTTTTGCACATTGCATCAAGCTATTTCCTGCAGCTTTGAAAAGCAAACCGTATGCATTATTCTGGTTCATGTAAAATAGTTTATGAAGACATCCCGGAATCGTAAATACAACATGAAAATGCTTTACCGGTGGCAAATTGGCAGCAAGTTTGTCAACCCATTGTGTTTTCTTTACAAACTGACACTTCGGACAGTGTCTGTTCCGGCATGAGTTATAAGATTGTCTGGTATAACCACAGTGGTCGCAGTGATCTGTATGTCCGCCCAACGCAGCAGTACGGCATTGTATAATATCATTAAAGGCTTTTTGCTGCTCTGGACATAGCACGTGTTTTTCAAGAAAATCTTTTGCATGACTGCTGAAAATATCAGCAAGCTCAATGCTTTGTTTTTGATTTTCCATAACCTCATTGTTAAACATTCATGGAATCCAGGGGAGAAACTACACTGGACGGGACAATGTTCACTAAGTGAAGGTAAATGGAAGTGGTTTTCAGTGATACATGCCCCATGAATTGCTGTATCAATCGTAAATTGACTCCCTTTTCCAGCAAATGAGTGGCAAAGCAATGCCTGAGCGTATGAAAGGAAATCTGCTTCTTTATACCTGCCCTTACAGCATTTTTTTTAATAATGTTAGCAAGGGTTGTATCCGATAATGGTTTTCCTTTTTTCCCTTGTGCTTCAAAAAGAAAGTGAGCAGGCCTTTCATGTTTGTAATATAGCCGTAACGCTTCCAGCGCTTTTGCCGATAGCAGGGTGTATCGGTCTTTCTTTCCTTTACCTTGTACAACGTGAACCTGCATACGTGCAGAGTCAATGGCAGCGGGTTTAATCAGTTGTAATTCCTGTCGCCTTAATCCTGCTGAATAGGTAAGCATCAGAAGCGATTTGTGTTTTAAGTTCCGTGTACCGGCTATCAGGCTTTCTACTTCGCTTATCGACAAAACCACCGGAAGCTTTTTTTCCCGCCTCGGTCTTTTTATCTTCATCTGCTGCCAATCCCGTTTTAGCACATCAACCTGTAGAATCTTAAAAGCGCTCAGGTACTGGTTCACCATAGATGTAGAAATACCATCCGTTGTGATACGCCGGTGAAGATACTCTTTGAACTGTGTGCTGGTAACCTGGTCAAGGGGACTATCAAAAGATTTTTCTATCTTTGACGCAAGGTCACCGTAAGTTTTGATACTGCGTGGGCTGTAATTACGAAAC
>JAZDMF010000098.1:0-2743 GCA_043801235.1 Bacteroidota bacterium
TTATATAAAATAGTGCTTTTTTAATTCAGGCGACAAATATAACAAAATTCCAATAAATAACAGATCAATATTAATCTGTAACAAACGCTCTGTTTTATTGTTATTTCCGGCTTTTACCCCTTCCCTCCTGATAGTTATCAGGACTTTCCTGCCTGCCGGCATGGCTATCGGGACGTGACTTACCGCACAGAGGATCAATCATTATAAAAAACAGGGTGTAAACCACTAAATTACATAAAAAAATTGATAATACCTATAATAAACAGGGGTATATATGAAAAAAACATATAAAAAATAAAAAAAACATTGAAAAAAGGGGGGGTAATATTAAAAATTATATATTTTTGGAAAAATTTTTAATTATGGCAGAATTAAGATTCAGTGCATTAAGAGAAGTATTCAACAGGGAAGCTGTTGCGTGTGAAACACCATCACCAATCATCTCCAGATACTATGGAGCTGATGTCTTCAACCTCCATAAAATGGAGCATTACCTTTCAAAGGAGGCATTTAAGGTTATAAAAAAAGCTATTGAAGAGGGCAAGTCTCTGACAAGGCAGGAGGCTGACCAGGTAGCAATCGGACTTAAAGCCTGGGCACTCGAAAGAGGAGCAACACATTTTACACACTGGTTTCACCCGCTTACAGACGGAACTGCGGAAAAACACGACGGATTCCTCGAAATGGGAGACAACGGGCACATTGTGGAGAATTTCTCGGGAGCTGTCCTGGTACAGTCTGAACCCGATGCATCAAGCTTCCCGAGCGGAGGCATCAGAAATACATTCGAAGCAAGAGGCTATACAGCATGGGATGTGTCGTCACCGGTATTTATGGTGGGTACAACACTGTGTATCCCCACAATATTCGTTTCATATACAGGCGATGCCCTTGATTATAAAGCGCCCCTTCTTAAAGCTCTCTACGCACTCGATAAGGCAGCCGTGGATATTTGCCAGTATTTTGATAAGGATGTAACAAAAGTGTACGCAACACTGGGAGTGGAACAGGAGTATTTTCTTATCGACGAGGCATTATACTATGCACGTCCAGATATTGTGCTGGCTGACAGGACCCTGATGGGGCACCAGTCTTCAAAAGACCAGCAGCTTGCTGATCATTATTTCGGATCGATACCGGAGAGGGTTATGTGTTTCATCAAGGATTTCGAATGTTCTGCGCATAAACTTGGTATTCCTGTCAAAACACGTCATAATGAAGTGGCTCCCAACCAGTTCGAAAGCGCTCCCATGTACGAGGAGGTAAACCTGGCAGTCGATCATAACCAGCTGCTTATGGATATTATGAAAAGGGTCGCCCGCAAGCATAAATTCAGGGTGCTGTTTCATGAAAAACCATTTGCCGGGATCAACGGCTCCGGAAAACATAATAACTGGTCACTGGCAAC
Organism: Bacteroidota bacterium; assembly: GCA_043801235.1. Lineage (GTDB taxonomy): Bacteria > Bacteroidota > Bacteroidia > Bacteroidales > CG2-30-32-10 > DAOQAK01. Next base: position 1,409 of record JAZDMF010000098.1, read on the forward strand.
CAATACCGGAGTAAACCTGCTTTCACCCGGAAAGAATCCCAAGACCAATCTTCAGTTCCTTACATTCCTTGTCAACGTCATTAAAGCAGTCCACGACAGCAATGATCTGATCAGGGCATCGGTAATGAGCGAAACAAACTCATACAGACTGGGCGGCCATGAAGCTCCACCTGCAATCATTTCAGTATTCCTCGGGTCGTATCTTACCGAAATGCTGGGAAGCATTGTCCGAAAGGTAACCGACAGGAAAATGACCCCGGCACTTAAGACGGAGCTTAAGCTTGGTATCGGTAAAATTCCTGAAATACTTCTCGATAACACTGACCGTAACCGTACTTCTCCATTTGCATTTACCGGCAACAGGTTTGAGTTCAGGGCGGTAGGCTCATCTGCAAACTGCGGGGCTTCAATGATAGTTCTTAATGCGGCTGTTGCTTACCAGCTGGCAAGATTCAAGACCGAAGTTGACCGGATAATAAAGAAAGGCAGGAATAAGGATGAAGCTATATTCCAGGTTCTTAAGAAGTACATCCTTGAATCGGAAAATGTATTGTTTGAAGGAGATAATTACAGCAGGGAATGGCATGCGGAAGCTGTAAGGAGAAAACTTTGCAACATTCAGAGCGTTCCTGAATCGATCAAATGCTACATCAGCCCGAACTCCAGGCAAGTTCTTACAGGATCAGGAGTTTTTTCCGCAAAGGAACTTGAAAGCCGCGTGGAAGTTGAATACGAAAAATTCACCAAGAAAGTCCAGATTGAAGCAAGAGTCCTTGGCGACCTGGCAATAAACCATATCCTTCCCACCGCGATCCGATATATGACAATCCTCACTGACAATGTCAAAGGATTAAAAGAAGTTTTCAATGACCTTGAATATGAACAACTTGCAAGCGCCCGTAAGGAAATGATAGTTTCCATCTCAGATCATATTACCAGCATCAAAAAGCTGACCAATGATATGATTGAGGAGCGGAAAAAGGCCAACGTAATTGAGGATTTATTTAAAAAGGCAATTGCCTATGAGAAAAAAGTTAAACCATATCTTGAGGAGATCCGCTATCATATCGATAAGCTTGAACTCATAGTAGACAATGAGATCTGGCCTCTGCCGAAATACAGGGAACTGCTGTTTACAAGGTAAAAACTGAACAATATTTTTTCAGGATTTTTGTAGTGGGGACGTTGCGTGCAACGCCCCCACAATTCATTTATAATAATTGCAGTCTCCAATCGTTAGTATTTTACGCCATTCTCATTAAATTAATTATTTTTATAGCCGGATAAAGAGGGTGTCATGAGAAGATTCGTTATCCTTATTATATTACTGTCAAT
>JAZDMF010000109.1:0-10137 GCA_043801235.1 Bacteroidota bacterium
CAGTAATCCTTGTTGTTCTGATGAACTCAACATATTGAATAGTTCTTTTATTTGTTGCGATACTTTCATGCGGGTAGTGTAATTGAATACCACAAAAGTATCATTTTTTCTATTATCTACCCTATATTAGAAAACAGCCAATGTATTTAAAGAACTGTTTTTGTCTTCTGCATAATGCAATTAGAGAAGGCTTAATGCAAAATCTTAAATATTTACAGCTACTCTATAATATTGGATTAATAATTCTAATATCCTTTATATTTTCAAAATCCTCCACATTATTTGTGTACAAATCGCATTTGAATATTTTTGCAGAAGCAGCAATAATGGCATCGCCGACCGACATTGATTTTTTTTATCTGTATTTCACAGCCTGATTTATTACTTCATCTGAAACAGGTAAAATACCAATTACATTAAATACTGCCTCAAAATATTTGATTTGCTCAGAAGTAATTTTATGATACCCCAATACTTCTAATTTAGAGATAACAGAGCATCCGACTTTTGATTTCTTGATCAGTTCCCGCAAGTTTTTGTGTTTCTCAGATGCAGAATAGATAAGGATATTACTGTCGAATAAAATCATATTCCGTTAAAGTTCATGTTTCTGTCTGTTCTGGTTGTACTCTGCCATTCCTTTATATCACCGAATGTTGAAACATCTGCTCCCTTGTCAATTATTTGATAGATCTTTTGCAGTTCGGCAGGTTTTGACTTCATTGCTTTAGAATAAATAAATCTTTTTATTCCAAGTTTTTCCGCTATAGAAATTAAAAGATTTAATTCTTTGCGACTTTCTATTTCAAAGGTAATACGCTCCATATAATATTTTTTTTAATACAAATCTAAAAATTATTCTTTTCTGCAATGTTTTCCAGATCAACCGCGGTCTGCTCCGTACAGATTAATCTGACCATTTTGACAGTCTTTTATTCAAATCCTCTTCCGAAATTATTTGGTTGTTTTCAGATTGTTCAAGGCCCCGATCAATTTTGGCAAGCAAAATAATTTGGTTGATAATATCATCAGCCGAAAATTTCTCTTGCAAATTGCTAAGGCTATTTATTACCAGTTCTTTTGTAAGCATAAAACTATTGCTTAAATAATAGTATAAATTGCAGTCATATTATCATCTGCAGATGAATGGCAAATATAATTATAAATTATGCAAAAACAAATTTTATCATCAGTGAAACCCATATTTGACATTTGACATCTGCCATTTGACATTATGATTTTCATTATTTCTTCTTCACAAAAACTTTTCAACAGTCCTCATCAGTAATTTTTTTTCAACTACTTTTGAACTCTTAATAGAGTTTGTCCATAATGTCCGACTTCATCGTTATTTTTGTTTTGAAAATAGTCATTTACAAAAGCCTCGAATTCGAACATTCTGTTTCAAACTCTGGCTTTATGGACAGACTCTAAATAAATATTAACGTGGCCGATTTCCTGAACGATCTGAACGATAAGCAACGCGAAGCTGTGCTTTGCACCGAAGGCCCTGTGATGGTCATTGCCGGTGCAGGTTCGGGCAAAACACGTGTGCTTACATATCGTGTTGCTTACCTTTTAAGCTTGGGCGCTGATCCTTTCCAGGTGCTCGCACTTACATTTACAAACAAGGCTGCGCGTGAAATGAAAAACCGTATCATTAACCTGGTGGGTTTTGCCGATGCAAAAAATGTTTGGATGGGTACATTCCACTCAATTTTCGCACGTGTACTGCGCATTGAAGGACACAGGCTGGGATATCCAAGCAATTACACGATCTACGATACGGAAGATTCAAAAGCACTGCTGAAACAGATCATCAAAGAACAGGAACTTGATGATAAAACCTACCAGCCGGGTTATGTAATGTCACGCATTTCAGGTGCAAAAACAAATTTAATTTCTGCAAGAGAATACAACGACAATTACGATATTCAACAACAGGATAAAATGTCGGGCAAGCCCCGTCTGGGTGAGATTTATACACTATACGATCAGCGCCTGTTCCGTTCATCGGCCATGGATTTCGACGACCTGCTTTTTAAAATGAATATTTTGCTGCGTGACTTTCCTGATGTACTTTACAAATACCAGCAGCAGTTCAAGTACATTCTTGTTGATGAATACCAGGATACAAATTATTCACAGTACCTTATTGTAAAAAAGCTTGCAGCCAATAATGAAAATATCTGCGTGGTGGGTGATGATGCGCAGAGCATCTATGCATTTCGTGGTGCGAATATTAAAAACATTCTTAACCTGAAGAACGATTATCCCGACATGAAAGTGTTCAAGCTGGAACAGAATTATCGTTCAACAAAAAATATTGTCAGTGCTGCAAACAGTATTATCATAAATAATAAAGATCAGATATATAAAGAAATCTGGACTGAGAACGACAACGGTGAAAAGATTCAACTCATGAAAGCCGCTACCGACAATGAAGAAGGCCACCTTGTAGCCAGTTCTATTTTTGAGCAAAAAATGCAACACCAACTGGTGCATTCATCCTTTGCTGTGTTGTATCGTACCAATGCTCAGAGCCGCGCCATGGAAGAAGCATTGCGCAAACTTAACATACCTTATAAAATATTTGGCGGACTTTCATTTTACAAACGTAAGGAAATAAAAGACGTACTTGCCTATTTCCGTCTTGCTCTGAATCATAATGATGAAGAAGCCCTGTGGCGCATCATCAACTACCCCAACCGAAAAATCGGGAAGACAACGCAGGAGAAGATACTTGTAGTGGCCGATCAGAATAATAAATCACCATGGGAAATTGTTGAGAATATTAAATTATACGGTATTGGCAGCGCCGGTGAAAAAATTGCCGATTTTGCCAACATGATAAAAAGTTTTGCTGCCATGGCAAAATCAAAAAACGCATGGACAGTGGCAGAACATATTGTGCGATCATCAGGACTTTGGAAAGATCTGGGAGAAGACACTACCATTGAAGGCATTGGACGGCAGCAGAATATGGAAGAACTCCTGAACGGCATCAAAGAATTTTGCGAAACCAATGAACCTGAAAATCCTGAAACCCCGCAAAAACTCCTTTCTGAATACATTCAGGATATAGCGTTACTAACCGATGCAGAAGATCCGGATAAAAAAGATGACAGCGATTATGTTTCGCTTATGACCATACATGCTGCCAAGGGCCTAGAATTTCCGCATGTGTACGTAGTGGGCGTGGAAGAAAATCTTTTTCCCTCAATACAGTCGCTTGGAACACGCACTGAACTTGAAGAAGAGCGCAGGTTATTTTATGTCGCACTGACACGTGCCATGAAACGTGTAACTGTTTCTTATTCCGAAACGCGCTACAAATGGGGCAACCTGAACTTCTGCGAACCCAGCCGCTTTATTGAAGAACTAAATCCGAACTTTATAGATTTCCCAAAACGCAAAACTGCGCTGAATGACGATTTTATTTTCAGCAACACCTATAAGCATAAAATAATAAAACCAAAACCCTCTCAGCCAAACCTTGCAGTAAAAAAGAATTTTGTTCCACTTGAAAAAGCAAAACCTAAAACTGTTGACAATATTGAATTCACCGAGAACATCACAGATAAACTTCAGGTGGGAATGCAGGTGGAGCATGCAAAATTCGGCACAGGAAAAGTAATTTGCATTGAAGGAAAAGTATCAGATAAAAAGGCCACAGTTTTTTTTGAGGGCATTGGACAGAAACAATTGCTGCTTAAATTCGCCAAGCTAAAAATTATTGAATAATCTTTTTAGTTATCGAAAATTTTATTTACCAGAATAAAATAAAAAATGTTTCCGAAAAGTTTTGTCAGTTTTTTTTAATTTTGAAAAAAAAATCATGTGATGACAAATCTGAAAACTTTGAAAAGTTTAACAGCCTTTTTATTGGCTATCATTCCTTTTACCGTTTTTTGCCAAAGTCCGGAAAACTTGTTCTTTCAAGAAAACGGTGTTACCATCTTTGCTTTCAGCGATGAATACGGTGGCAACTGGAGCGCAGCCAATCTTATTCCATCGAAAGAAGAAATGAAAATCAACAACCAGACGATACCTGATTATGTCTGGTGTTCGGTCGAAAATGCGCCTTTTCCGCATTGGGTTATTTTTAAATTTCCAAAACCCCAGTGGATTACGACTTTAATATTTAATAATTCGATAGAAGAAGAAAGCGGGTATCCGGGTATTTCTGCAAAAAATGTTGAAATATGGGTTGCAAACGACACAATCAATTTTACGAAAATTGCAGCTTTTCAACTCGAGCAAAATAAAAATTACCAGCCTTTGCAAATCGAGCCTGTTCAAACGAATTACCTCAAAGTTAATATCACTTCCAATTGGGGAAATGCCTATTACACTGAACTGAATGCTATGGAAGTATTTGATGACGGAAGCAGGACATTCGATTTCGGTAAACAACTGAAAGATAAAAAGAAAGTTGATGTTTATGGTATTTACTTCGATTTTGCCAGCGCCACATTACGAGACGAAAGTAATTCATATCTCGACAAGATTGTGAAGTATATGAAGGATAATCCTAAAGACACAATAATTATCGAAGGACATACCGATAACGTGGGCACGTCGCAGGCAAACCTGTCGCTTTCAGAAAAAAGAGCCAAAGCTGTTTATGATAAACTTATTTTACTAGGAGTCGATGCCGCACACATTGAATACAGAGGTTATGGTTTTTTGCAACCCATTGCCGATAATACTTCCGATGGCGGAAGAGCAAAAAACAGGAGAGTAACCATACGATTAAAATAATTTTCATAGCCATAAGCAGAAGTAGAATTTTCTGCTACTTTATTCATGCATTACATTCCTGAATATAGATGCATTTTGGTATTTATGTTTTGACATTTGTGTTTTTATTGTATATTTGCAACGCACAACTTCATTTTTATAACCCAAATTTACAGGCATCTCTTATTTATTATTTATTAATTATTTTTCTCAAATTTTAATTCATGGAGTATAACACCACCCGCGAATTGTTGCCTATTACCGAATATGGCCGCAACATAAAAAAAATGATCGATTACACTGTAAGCATTGAAGACCGTGAAAAACGCAACAGGCTGGCAAAAGCAATCATAAGTGTCATGTCGCAGCTCAACCCCCAGATGCGCGATAACAACGAGTACAAGCATAAATTATGGGATCATCTTTTCATTTTATCCGATTACAAACTTGATGTAGATGCGCCATTTCCAAAACCTTCAAAATTCGAAATTGAAGCAAAACCTGAAAAAGTTTCCTACCCAGCGCATAATATAGCTTACAAGCATTACGGGAAAAACATTGAAAAGATAATTAAAAAAATTACTGAAAAAGAAGACGGGCCTCAGAAAGATGCGCTCATCATGGTTATTGCCAACCATATGAAAAAATCGTACCTCAGCTGGAACCGCGAATCGGTGGATGATGAAGTGATAGCCCAGCACCTGGTGCAGCTTTCGGAAGGCACACTGAAACTGAGCGAAGAAATGAAACTGAACGCCACCCGCGACATACTTGCCGTTAGCAAACGCCGCAGCAACTACACAAACCAGCAGCAAAACACCAAAGGCGGAAGCAACAGGAAAAATTACACCAACAACTACCAGAAAAACCGCAACCAGCAGCACCACCAGAGCAATCAGCAGAGCAATCAGCAAAATAACCAGCAAATCAATACTAACGGAAACACTAATAATCAGTGATTTTATTGCTTCACTGTTCAATTGTTTTAACTGTTGGGAAGATTGGAATAATGTAATTAACCGTTTAACGTTAGACGTTGGTTGTGCGTTGTGGAATGCGGATTGTAGACTGAAGACTGCTCCTGCTTTCAGCTACTTATTATTTGTTCTCCATAGGAGCCCTGCTGGCAAGGTTTAACGTTCAAAGTAATATTGACACTGCAAAGAAGCTACTGTCCTGAAAAGAATTCAGAATGCAGAGTTCAGAAGTCAGAAATTAGATTTAAGATTTATTGGTTTTTTGATTGACTAATAACGGCAAAGCATAATGACCATTAATAACGCTGCGAAGCAGCAAATTGCTACTAATGACAGCGAAGCGTAATGACAAATAGCTATTGACATTTCCAAATTCCTTTTTCACTCTATTTATCTAATTAAGATTTTTGCTATCTTGCAACACATTTCAAAATTTGCGATATGAACTCATTTGAAATTACTGGTGGCCACAAACTAAAAGGCGAAATTATTCCACAGGGCGCCAAGAACGAAGCATTGCAGGTTATCTGCGCCACATTGCTTACTCCCGAAAAGGTTACCATCAGCAATATTCCCGACATACTCGACATCAATAAACTTATTGAACTGCTTGCAGCGCTTGGTGTGAAAGTAAAAAAAACCAACATTGAAACATATACTTTCCATGCTGATGATATCAACCTTGATTACCTGAGGAGTCCTGAATTCAGGCAGCAGGCATCCGGTTTACGCGGATCGGTAATGATCATTGGTCCGTTATTAGCAAGGTTTGGCAAAGGTTTCATACCCAAACCAGGTGGTGATAAGATAGGCCGCCGCCGCATTGATACCCACTTTTATGGTTTGCAGAAACTAGGAGCCGAACTGAACTATAAACAGGGCGAGAACTTTTTTGAACTGGAAGCAAAAAAGCTGAAAGGAACCAATATGCTCCTCGATGAAGCTTCCGTAACAGGTACTGCAAACATAGTAATGGCTGCTGTTATGGCTGAAGGTGTAACAACAATATACAATGCCGCCTGTGAACCCTACCTTCAGCAGCTTTGCAAAATGCTGAACCGCATGGGTGCAAAAATTTCGGGCATTGGCTCAAATCTCCTTACAATTGGCGGAGTCGATTATCTTGAAGGCACCGAACATCGCTTACTTCCTGACATGATCGAAATAGGCAGTTTCATAGGACTGGCAGCAATGACTAAATCTGAAATTACTATTAAAAATACAGCATACGATGAACTCGGAGTTATTCCCGATGTTTTCAGAAAACTGGGAATACAGTTTGAACGCAGGAATGATGACATATATATTCCATCGCAGAAGCATTACGAAATTGAAACATTTATTGACGGTTCTATCCTTACGATTGCCGATGCCATATGGCCCGGCTTCACTCCCGACCTGCTCAGCGTTGTACTTGTTGTAGCCACACAAGCAAAAGGCAGTGTTCTCATCCACCAGAAGATGTTCGAAAGCCGTTTGTTTTTTGTTGACAAACTTATTGACATGGGCGCTCAGATTATTCTTTGTGACCCGCACCGTGCTACGGTAATTGGCCTTGACAGGAAGTTCCCGTTACGCGGCATCAACATGGTTTCGCCCGATATACGTGCCGGGGTTTCTTTGCTTATTGCAGCTTTATCGGCCGAAGGGAAAAGTATCATTCATAACATTGAGCAAATTGACCGCGGCTACCAGAAAATTGACGAACGCCTTCGCGTACTGGGAGCACAGATAAAGAGAGTCTGATTTTTGTGGCATAAGATTCCTTGGAAGAAATCCAAAATTCAAAATTCCAAGTCCCAAGATTTGAAAAAAAGCCAAATTAAAAAAACAAATTCGAAACAGTTTTGAACATTAGAATTTTTGATTTGTAATTTATTTGGTCCCGATAAATACTGGGATGATGCATGGGATTTTGAATTTGGATCCTTGGAATTTTGGGCTTTGAGCTTTGCATTTGGGTCTTTGTATTGTGGCATGATTCTTCGTATATTTGCAAAAACATTTTCGTTATGAAACGTATCTTTTTTTTCGTGATACTTGGAGTCCTAACATCTCTGACCGTAAATTACGCTTTCAACAATACAAAGTTAAAAGCATTAAGCAAAGTCGATATAAATGTTGGCGATACAGCTCCTGACATCAAAATGAAAAATCCGAACGATTCTTTCATTTCTCTGTCATCCATTGAAAACAAAATTGTGCTTATAGATTTCTGGGCATCATGGTGCGGTCCATGCCGCAAGGAAAACCCAAGCGTTGTGGCTGCTTATAAAAAATACAAAGATGAAAAATTCAAAAAAGTAAAATGCAAGGGATTTACCATTTTCAGCGTTTCGCTCGATAAAGATAAAACCGCATGGAAAAACGCCATAACAAAGGACAGCCTCAGCTGGCCCTGCCATGTAAGCGACCTGAAATACTGGAGCAATGCTGCTGCCATTGCCTATGGTGTGAATTTCATTCCATTTAATTTTCTTATTGACAAGAATGGAACTGTTCTGGCAAAAAATCTACGCGGAGCAGGCCTTGAAACCAAACTTGAAGAATTACTTGAGAAATAATTTCTCCCTCCCTTATCTTAATTTATCATTTGTTTTTTGAAGTCATTATCTTCAGGGAACTTTATATCTTTATTTCTTATGCGCCGCAGCGTGAAAAATAAAAAACTACTTTTGTTATGACAAAATGACCAGCCACTTTCTATTGGCAGGTTATTTGTAATCTGAGCCGGGAAAATTTTCTTAACCGTATGAACAAAATAAAAAATATGTTGAAAATGAATAAGAAGAAAGGCAACAAAGAAGAGATAACGGAAAAAGAAATCACAGTTCCTGTTGATGAAGTTACCGAAACTGACAATCAGGCACAAAACACTTCTGAACAAATGACCGGTGAAAACGGTAATGGTACAAAAACAGATGAAAAGGAAGAAACCAAAAAAAAAGAGTTAACTCCTGAAGAAAAATATTCCGAACTTAATGACAAATTTCTGAGGCTGTATTCCGAATTCGACAATTTCAGAAAGCGAACTATTAAGGAAAGAATTGAACTTATCAAAACTGCTTCCGAAGATACTATCAGAACTTTACTGCCGGTAATAGATGATCTTGAACGAGCCCTTGTCTCAATGAAAAATCAGTCCGATAAGGATTCATATGAAGGTATTCATTTGATTTACCTGAAATTCAAAAACATTTTATCGCAGAAAGGTGTGGAAGAAATTAAAACAGCAGGAGAGCCTTTCAATACTGATTTTCACGAAGCCGTTACTACCATTTCTTCTGAAGACGAAGAACAAAAAGGAAAGATTGTTGAAGTGATTGAAAAAGGATATTTATTAAGCGGCAAGGTGATACGGTTTGCAAAAGTGATTGTAGCAGGATGATCCTGCAAAATATTTCATAATGGATAAAAGAGATTATTACGAAGTTCTGGGTGTTTCGAAAAATGCCACCGAGGCCGAGTTGAAAAAGGCTTACCGGCAGATGGCGCTAAAGTATCATCCCGATAAAAACCCCGGGGACAAAGCATCTGAAGAGAAATTCAAGGAAGCTGCCGAGGCTTACGAAGTGCTCAGCAATGCTGATAAGCGCCGCAAATACGACCAGTTCGGCCATGCAGGACTTGGAAATGCTGCCGGTTTCAGTGGTGCAGGCATGAGCATGGATGATATCTTCAGCAACTTCGGCGATATCTTCGGTGACATGTTTGGCGGGGGTTTCAGCTCACGCGGGCGCAGCAGCCGAAGGGTGAACCGTGGCACCAACTTACGCGTGAAAGTTAAACTTACACTGGAAGATATTTTAAAAGGCGTAGAAAAAAAGATCAAAGTAAATAAGTACATAGTATGCACCGAATGCAGTGGGACAGGCGCAAAAGGTGGTTCATCATATTCCACCTGTTCTACCTGCCGCGGAACCGGGCAGGTTACAAGGGTCACCAATACTTTTCTCGGGCAAATGCAGACAGCTTCCACTTGTCCGGCCTGCGGTGGCGAAGGAAAGACCATCACCGATAAATGCAACAATTGTTTTGGCAATGGAATAGTTAAAGGCGAAGAAGTAATTTCATTGAACATTCCTGCAGGTGTGGCCGAAGGTATGCAGCTCTCGGTAAGCGGTAAAGGGAATGCAGCAGCACGCGGTGGGATTGCAGGCGACCTCATTGTTGTTATTGAAGAGGCTGAACATCCGCAGTTGATGCGCGATGGCGATAATATTTTATATGAACATTATGTTACCTTCCCCGAAGCTGCCATGGGAACAAATATTGAAGTTCCCACCATTGAAGGAAAAGCGCGCGTTAAAATTGAAGCAGGAACACAGGCAGGAAAAGTGCTTCGGTTAAAAGGAAAAGGGTTGCCAAGTTTGAATTCCTATTCACGCGGCGACCTTCTTATTAATATCAATGTCTG
>JAZDMF010000118.1:0-5067 GCA_043801235.1 Bacteroidota bacterium
AATAAAACCCCAACGAGAAATAAACCCGTAATGAAAAAAACCATCTGGCGACCGTATTTTAATTCCTTGTCATATAATGCCGGTTTAATGAAAAGCCATAACTGCCATGAAATTATGGGTGCAGCACAAATCACACCGGAAACGACAGAGATTAATAAATGATAGCGGAACTGTCCTCCCAACTCAATATTGATAAACTCTATTGTAAAATCCTTGAAGCATAATGAATCCATGTTGAGAAGTGATCCGAGCCAGCACAATGCTCTGTAGGTTATAAAATCATTGTCCTTAGGGCCAAGAATAATTGTATCGAAAATAAAACTTTTGAAAAAAAAAGCAACGACAGCGCAAACTAATATGGCAAGGATACTTATTATTAAGTACACCCGCATGATATCGACATGTTCCCAAAAAGAAAGTTTATCTGATCTTTTTCTCAGAGACTTGAAAAAACTAAACATAAAATTAGCTGATCAACTGGTAACCGACCACTTCCTATAATACAGAAGTGAATCGAATATGAATTATTTACTTTCCTTTTTGTCGGCTTCTTTTGGAGTATCTTCTTTTTTGATATCGTCAAGTTCGTCATAAATCCCTGCTTTTGCCTTTTTGAATTCATTCATTCCTCTGCCAAGCCCCCTCATCAGTTGAGGAATTTTTGTTCCTCCGAAAAGAACAAGAACCAGGATCAGTACAACAATGATTTCCTGACCACCAAAAAAACCTAATATCACATAATTTGTCACCATAAAATTTAATTAAAGTTTAATTATTAATTGAAGTTTGTATTGTATGATAATTCTTTTTTGTTTTTATATTCAAATTGTTTATTGCAGAGCCGGTGTAAATTAATTTCGATTATAAATTCAAAAACCGTTGCAAGATAAGATTTTTTGTTGTAAATAATTCAAAAAAACTGATTTTTTTAGCAGAACTTGACAGAAAAGTACTAAAATGATTGCTGAATAGGTTTTTTAAAGTTTATTTCTCCCGTTTGTCCTTAATATTTATACATAAATTCGATTCGTAATTGCATGATGATTTCTGAAATATTAAGCAAAGTTTGAAATGTTTTGGAATGTTTTGAAAAATATTTTTTTTTCTTTACTCCTCGTATACGAGCGATATTCCTTGATTTGTTAGTTCCGGATTATTTTTATTACTGAATATTTTTACAAAAATTTTGTAAATCATTTTCAAATCTTTTGCAACTGAAAAATAAATTCCTTTTAATTTGTCTTTTTTATCCTTGTAAATAATATTTTAGTCAGCTTGGCGAAATATATTGCTAAGATATTGACTATCATGATATTACAGATATTTTATTTACAAAAATTGCTCACATTCAAATAGTTAACATTTTTATTTTTTTTTTATCATTTCAAATCTTGCATTATTAATTTAATTTTTAAATTTGACGTTTTAATTGATATCTGATTAACAGATGTACATCATTGTAAGGTATATTGTAAAATCAAAAAAATAAAATTCATGTCATTATCGGCGAATGTTCATCATGATAAACAATTATTATCCGATGAAATATTAAATCACACGGGAGTTTTGGCGGCAAAATGCTATCAGTGCGGTAAATGCTCTGCCGGATGCCCGCTGTCAACAGAAATGGATTACCCGCCCAGTGTTATTATGCGCATGCTTCAGACCGGATTTCCCGAATATGAAGAAAAAGTACTGCGCTCCTACACCATCTGGTTATGCGTTACCTGTGAGATGTGTTACTGCCGTTGCCCTATGGAAATTGATATTCCGAAGGTAATGGATTTTCTCAGGGAAAAATCACTGAAGCTGAAAAAGGCAAATAAAAAAGCAAAGGAAATAATTGCTTTTCATAAAGCATTTTTAAGCACGGTAAACAGAACAGGCAGATTGTTTGAAGTAGGACTGATAGCCGAATATAAATTAAATACTTTTCACCTCATGCAGGATGTGGCGCTTGCTCCCAAAATGATGGCAAAAGGTAAACTGCCGCTTATTCCCGAAAAAATAAAAGACAGAAAAAACATTTCCGGTATCTTTAAAAAGACATTAAAAAATAAGGAGGAATCTAAATGAAACTTGGCTTGTATCCGGGATGTTCCTTAAAGGGCGGTTCACGTGAATATAAAGAATCGTTTGCTGCACTTGCAAAAGCGTTTGATATTGAATTTTCAGAAATCCCCGACTGGAGTTGCTGCGGAGCTACAGCAGCACATAATCTCAATTATGAATTATCACTTTCGCTTCCCGCAAGAATCATGGCTTTGGCAGAAAAAGAAGGTATGGAGGAGATTGTGGTACCTTGCGCAGCATGTTATTGCAGATTGTCTGTTACACAATACGAATTGAATAAAGACGAAAACCTCAGAAAAAATATTTCCGGAATCATTCAGATGGAGTATAAAGGTACTGTGAAAATTCTGAACATCATCCAGATGCTTCAGAAATATATTGTAAAGCCCTTACCTGAAAAAATACAAAAACCGTTCAATTATAAAGTTGCATGTTATTATGGCTGTTTACTTGTCAGGCCTCATGAAATTCTGAAATTCGACCGTCCCGAAGACCCGCAAACTATGGATATTCTGATGAAAGAAATAGGAGCCGAACCCATTGACTGGGCTTACAAAACGGAATGCTGCGGTGCAGGGATGTCGGTTTCAAGAACCGATCTGGTTGCAAAACTTTCGGGTAATATAATGAAAGATGCCGTTGACAGGGGAGCCGAAGCTATTATTGTCGCCTGCCCTATGTGCCATTCTAACCTTGATATGAGAAGACCTGAAATAAATAAATACCTCGCACAAAAGATTGATATTCCTGTAATATATATTTCACAGGCATTAGGCGTGGCTGTTGGAATTGATAATACAACACTGGGATTGCACAGGCATTTTGTTCCTGTTCATCTACCCGAAAGAGAAAAAGCACCTGATAAAAAACAAGTCGAACCAGCACAAATGGAGGAAAAGTAAATGGCACGGATTGGAGTTTTTATTTGTCATTGCGGCGAAAATATCGCCGCAACTGTTGATTGTGCCAAAGTGGCTGCTGCTGCTGCCGGGCTCCCCGGTGTTATTCACAGTGTTGATTATAAATATATGTGTTCCGACCCCGGGCAGAATATGATTATTGAAGCCATAAAGGAGAAAAAACTTACAGGAGTGGTTGTGGCTGCCTGCTCTCCGCGTATGCACGAACCTACTTTCCGCAGAGCATGTGCAGAAGCAGGTTTGAATCCATATCTGTGTGAAATGGCTAATATACGCGAACATTGCTCATGGGTGCATGAAAAGGGAGATGCTACAACGAAAAAAGCTATTGATATTGTCAGAACTCTTGTCGAAAAAGTAAAAAGAAACCAGTCCCTGCTCCCTATACGGGTTCCTGTGACAAAAACTGCCCTCGTAATCGGCGGTGGTGTTGCTGGCATTCAGGCAAGCCTTGATATTGCCAACTCCGGACATAAAGTGATCCTTGTCGAAAGAGATCCGTCTATAGGCGGGCACATGTCGCAGCTTTCCGAAACATTCCCTACACTCGACTGTTCACAATGTATTCTTACTCCGCGTATGGTGGAAGTCGCACAAAATCCCAATATCACATTATATTCATATGCAGAGGTTGAAAGTCTCGACGGATTCATCGGTAATTTTAAAGTTAAAATCAGGAAGAAATCTAAAAGCATTGATGAAAAAGCCTGCACTGGTTGCGGATTATGCACTATCAAATGTCCTGTTAAAAAAATACCGAGCGAATTTGAACAGGGATTGGGGTTCAGGCCCGCCATATACGTGCCGTTTCCGCAGGCAGTTCCCAATAAACCTGTAATTGACAGGAAAAACTGCACTTATTACTTAAAAGGAAAATGCAGGGTTTGTGAAAAAATTTGTCCGACAAAGGCAATACGTTTCGACCAGCCGGATGAGATCATCGAAGTGGATGTCGGAGCCATCGTGATTTCTACCGGTTTTGATATTCTGCAAACCGATTTCTTTCCCGAATACAGTTACGGGAAGTACAAAGATATTATTACAGGATTGCAGTTCGAACGCATTGCTTCCGCTTCAGGGCCTACCTTAGGCGAGATACGCCGCCCGTCGGACGGAAAAGTTCCCGAAAAAGTTGTATTTGTTGCATGTGCCGGTTCACGCGATCCTGCAAAAGGAATAGAATACTGTTCAAAGATCTGCTGCATGTACACTGCAAAACATGCCATGTTATACAAACATAAAGTTCATCACGGAACACCTTATGTATTCTACATGGATATACGCGCAGGCGGGAAAATGTATGAGGAATTTGTCAGAAGAGCTATTGCCGAAGACGGAGCACAATACATCAGGGGACGTGTTTCAAAAATATATGAAAAGAACGGGAAATTAATTGTTGTGGGCGCAGATACTTTGCTTGGTGCAATACCTGTGGTAATCGAAGCAGATTTGGTTGTGCTTGCTACCGCAGGAATTGCAAACTACGGAGCGGAGGAACTTGCGCAAAAGCTTCATGTATCCTACGATTCTTATAAATTCTTTGCAGAAGCGCATCCAAAATTACGACCTGTTGAAACAAACACTGGCGGAATTTTCCTTGCAGGTGCATGCCAGGCCCCAAAGGATATTCCCGATTCAGTTGCTATGGCATCGGGTGCTGCAAGTAAAGTAGCATGTTTATTCTCCAATGACGAACTTACACGGGAACCGCTGATAGCAGTAGTCAACAGAACCGCACCTCCCGTTTATTCCACCTGCGTCGGATGCTTCCTGTGTAAATCGGTATGCCCGTACCAGGCAATCGAAAAAGAAGAAATAAAAGACAGCAAAGGAAATGTTATTAAAACTGTAGCTAAAATCAATCCCGGATTATGCCAGGGTTGCGGCACTTGTGTTGCTCTTTGCCGTTCGAAATCCATAGATATTCAAGGTTACACAAATGATCAGATTTATACTGAAGTTGTTTCATTGTTAAATGAATTATAAAAAGTGTTAACATATTTATGTGTTAAAGTGTTAATGTGCTGTACAGAAGTTTTTCAATTAAAATTATTATCAATAACTAAAACAGAAA
>JAZDMF010000119.1:0-4236 GCA_043801235.1 Bacteroidota bacterium
TTTCTTTTGCCCTTTTTATAATGGAAATGTCAAAAGGACCGTCAAACATTTCAGGGAACAGGGTAAGTATATCGATGCGCATTGTTATAATCTGCCTGTGTTTTTAAAAAAATTACATTGGGTACGAAGATATATAATTATCGGGAATCAGGAGAGGGTTAATTCCCTCATATCTTTATAATCAACATATGTAAAATGGACATTTTAATAATAATCGTAATAGTAGTAATCATCAGTTTTTACCCGCTTATGCCCCAGGCAGCGTACTTTTTTCATGATGTTTGCAATTTCATCATTCATTTGCTTTTCTGTTTCGAACTTGAATGATGTTGAAGAAATATCGGTATCGTATTTTGTCTTATTATTCTCTTCGGGATGTATGCCTGAATATCCCAGGCTCCAGATATCCTTGCCATGCCTGCATGCCTTGAAAAAATATACATAACCATTGCTTTCCTTCGAGTTAACATATTTTTTTGCTAACAATACAACAGAATCTTTCTTCAAATCAAATTTATCTTTAAACAATTCTGAAATGATAAGTTTTTCCCGGGGGAAAAAAGCATTATTTATCATATCAGTTATTTTATTATACGTTAGATAGCGATGCAGAATACTTACAGTTTCAGGATCTGACGCATAATGCCGGAAGAGTGTATCATTAATTTCAATATCGTATTTCATGTAGTGGGTAAGAATAGCAATAGCAAGTTCATCAGAACCGGAAGTTATAATTTTTTCCAGAATAGTGTTTTGTATTTCGTCACAGTAAAATGAACGCATAATGACACTGTAATGATAAAATACTTTCTCGGATTCTTTAAGATTATCGGTAGGATTTGTGTAATAAAATTTCGAATAATTACTATAACTGTAATAATCATAAGATGTATATGTCGATTTTTTTTCCTTGGTAGAAATCAGTTTATTCAGGTCGTACCGGGCATCCCTGATGATCTCGTTTTTAAAAGAAATATATCCTTTTTTATTCAGGAATCCTTGTTCAATAAGGTCGGAAAGCAAATTGTACACTGGCTTTCTGTATTCCTCATATTTTGCGAACTTCAGTATGTCAGGGAAAAGCGACCTGGCCAGTTTTAAGGAATCATCAAAATAATCAAAAAGTTGGGTAATATCATAAATCGTGCTGCTGACAATAACATTATTGTTTAAAAGTTCCAGGATGCATTCTATTGCTTGTTCGTTTTGTTGCATGGCGATGGCATCAAGAATGGCGAATTGAATACTCACTGAATCAGTATAGGTCAGGTACATTTTTTTCAGGAAAGATGTTATTTCCTTTGATTTAAGATAACCCAGTGTTTTGATTATACTTGATTTTTCACTCAGGGTGAAATGCATGAAAATAGTGTCCTGAATAATCTTTATCAATTGCGGGACATGTTCATCTTTCATGTTCATCAAAGCATAACTGAGTGATTTATTCACTTTTTTTCTGACCGTAGTGTCAGTGGAATATAATTGAGAAAACCACAATTCATTAATTTTGTCAGAACAAATATCAGTACCGATGAATGTATCGGCAGGAATGAAATTATCAAAAAACGTTTTAACAAAAAGTGATGCTCCGTTTATAGTATCAATATTTGCCTTCAGGGTATAAAATACTCCTCCCTTTAAAAGCATTTTAACCAGAATGCCTCTGGTACTGTTCGTGTCAGTGAGCAGTAATATCCGGTTACTGATATTACCGGATACAGTGGAATCAATATATTTTATCAGGAATTTATTTTCCTGAACCAGATTCTTTACTTTTTCTTTCCAGAAGTCGTTCATGCTTTTTACCCGGTAAAATGTATTGAATTTATTATAGTTTAACTTTATATGATCTCCTGTTTCGATATTCAAATAATAATTTTATTTATCAACTGGCAGGTAATCAATCAGTTTTTTATAATTTTTAACATAACTGTATTCATAATATGAATTTTCCGATTTGACCAGTTTCATTAATTCATTTTCTTCAAAGGGCATCTTTGTACTGAATTGGAGAACAGTGTCGGAATAATTTCTGAAAGGCTTGTTGTAGCATATTTCCTGCAATTCAAATGAATTTAAATAATTCTGTCTTTTTTCCTGGTCATCACCGATACATCCTGCCAGGTAATAAAAAGGGCCGGAAATAACTATTCTGATTTCCGCTTCCTTCCCATCCTTTATAAGGATTGTGTTCAGGGCAGGATGAGAATTAACTTTAAGGAAATATCTTTTTTGAATTCCATATCCTATGGATTCAGCAAATGTTTCCGCCAGCATATTCAATTCAAAAGTATCTTCTTCTATATATGAGAAATCAAAAAGCCGGGAGCACATAAGGAAATAATATTCGTTGTTATCAACGGATGCAGAAGTAAGAAGCTCTCTTCTTTCACTGCCGGGGTCATTGCTGATATAATAACATTTGTTTACGGGAAAATTTATGCGGTACCCTCCGGTTTTGCTGGGAAATTCACTGAAATTATTTCCTTCTGTACGGTAAAAGGTGATGGAATTGAAAAAAGTTTCCGCTTCATTTCCGTAGATGATATAATCGCCGGTTCCACTCATTTTAAAAAGGATAATTTCATCCGGAGTGATATAAATACGGTATTGCTGCCGGTCTCCCGTTTCGGTTTCGTTTTCTATATTATATCCGGGATAACCGTTATTGCTGTATGATATCTCTTTCTTCAGGATTTTTCCGGGAACCGATTCATACAGAATACTGTCGATACGTTGTAATATGTATGTATCGGATTGACTGTAAAGCTTTGCGAAATGGTTGCTTCGGATGATATAATAATAACTTCCGTTTGCAGGATCGTTGTAGATATATTTTTTTATACCAAAGTTATCAGAGCCGTATTCTGATAGCGGGCCCGGAAGCATTACGCTGAATGATGAATCGGATGGAAATTGATTTGTGAAATCACGGTATACCCTTGTCTTTTCAAGCTGCGACCTGATCTTCGGGTCAATGCCGTTTGTGGAAAGATAATTGACAGGCCTGAGGGTATATCCTTTTTTTCTTAGAAGATCAATTACACCGCTATCGCCCGGCAGGTGAGCGCATCCCACACCGGCAAAAAGTGAGCTGTATTTCATAATCGAATCCATGCTGTTCGCCATAACAGCATTCCTTTTCAGTACCATGTATTCCAGATATTTTCGTGGATACATGAGTTTCTCTACAGTGTCAATCAGATCAAGATTGCCTGTTCTGTATGCGTCATCGAACAAATCATATATTGAATTATATCCTTTTTTCAGTTCCTTGAGCCTGATTTTCTTTTTTTCATAATCCTTATCCGAATAATTTTCCGAATAATAATATTCATATGCCTTATTGACCATTTCTTCCGATTTTATGAAATCTTCCAGTCCGCCGGTTTTTTTATTCATTTTTTTCCCTGTCTGATAAATAAACATATCAATGTATGTATCTTCTTCAAAATTTTTTTCATCATCGTATGTTCTGTAAAGAATATGCTTTATAATATAAGGATATGTCTGTATCATATCCTTCATATCGTCTGAAGTGGGTACTTCAAGTGTGAAGGAATTTTTGTAAAAATTACTTGTGTAATTCGTAGAAGTGTATTCGATAGAATTCCTTGCATTAATAATGTCCTGATTTTTCCCGAACCACTGCTCGGCATCAATTTCAAGGGCAACCATATCGCAATGGCTAATGGCAGCGAAGAAAGTATCGTTAAGATGGAAGGCTACTTTGTCGCTTACATGCATTGTACCATAAAGGTATGAGGGAGTTTCCAGTCCGTTACCGGTAATTTCCCATAACAGACTCTGATACTTTTTTGCGGGAGGATCTTGCCCGTACACGTTCAGGCAGAGTAATACTGCAAGAACAACAACAATTCTTTTCATGGCTTCAGATTTTTTGTGCTTTGGTAAGTAGGATTGTATCAAAGAACGATTCTTAATATAGAACGCTGGAACTGCTGTAAAAATTTCACAATTTGTAGATCGCTAAAAAAAATATCTGTAATATTGTTAAATTGAATTTTTATATTTTTCTTTCAATTAGGAATCAGGATTTATTATGAATGCAATCCCTTTGGTCATAGGAGCTCTAGCCATTTTTGCTCTGGCTTATCGTTTTTATTTTGGATTCATTGCAGCAAAAGTGGCTGTAATAAACGATTCGAGGCTTATGCCGTCAAAGAAGCATTATGATGGTCAGAATTATTATCCCATGAGCAAATGGGTTTTATT
>JAZDMF010000171.1:0-5323 GCA_043801235.1 Bacteroidota bacterium
TAATTTTTAAAGTGTTGATTATCCCATTACTTATTAATGGGAGCGGTAAATTTTGGCTTTTTAAATGCACGCTTACCTTTCGCTTACACTTCGATCCCTTCGTCAAGCTCAGGACTACCATTGACGTATTTTTCTAAATAAATAACATTGAACGAAATAAATAATGAATAATGAATAACGAATTTTGAATATCGAACTTGAATAAAACGTCATTTATATTGTTTTTTTTGTAAAAAATTACTCCTCAGTATGACATTGCTCAAGGTGACCAAGCGCGAGGGCGTCATGCTGAGTAATGTCAGGCTGAGATGTCACCCTGTCGAAGGGATCGAAGCCTTATCGAAGTATGGTGGGAGGCAAACTATTTTATGCCCTCATTAATAAATTCAATATTTATTTTTTACAAACTCAGGTTCTGAGCAAAGTTGCATTAAAATACTTATGAATATTGTGGACATATTGTCATTAAAGGAATTCATTACATGAAAAAATTACCGAAGTATTGGTAAATAATATTTTGCTGCATTATAAATATAACGGATAAGCTCTTGCATTTTTTTAAGTCACAAACCCCATGATTAAAGCCCAAAGACCTAAAATAAAAAGTTAAGTATTAATGTTAAAGGTCAAATTGAAAAGGTCGCATTTTATTTTTTTTGAATTTGGAATTTGGGGCTTTGGACTTGGAACTTATACAATGCTTCAAATTATTACACGAACAATATATTTTTATTTGGTTTATGCATTTCAGTTGAAAATATCATCTATGGTTTATCAATGATTCTTTTGATTTTTTTTATTCATTAAAACCCTGAGCCATGAAAACAATTTTTCTTTTTCTGATTCTTGTGCTAACAGTTTTTTCTGTGCATGCACAAACCCGTAACATTTATGGAACTGTTGCTGATAAAAAAACCGGTGAATCCATTCCTTATGCAATGATTGCATCATCTGATCATAGCTATAGTGCCGTTTCTGATGTGCATGGCGTTTTTACTCTTGCGATACCTATAGAAAAGGATACTCTTGAGATAACATTTGTTGGCTACGAAAAAAGTATTGTCTGTCTTTCTGCCAAAAGCGATACTGTTGCAGTTTTAATGGAGTCTGCAGCTGTTATGATGGACTTAATTGAAGTGAGAGAGGTTTCTGAAGATGCATCTGTTGTATCCCCGTCATACTCATACTATGACTATGATGCCTCAAGCAGTGATTATTCGCGTGCTATGTCCAAAAGTTATACCGGGACATACTACAGAAGTACTGCATATGAAAATACCGGTATCATATCCGGTTCACTTACTGCCGGAGAAGTGAACGATTTTCAGAAATGGAAACTCTGGGGCGATATTGCAGCCAATGAACTGAAAAGTTACCGTAGTGTATGGAATATAATTCCTGAACAGCGTTACCTGCTTCAACTTGTAAATAAAAACAAGATGCCTGTTACCGATGCAAAGGTTATACTTACTGAAAAAAATGGCAACGTTCTTTGGGAAGCGCATACAGATAATACGGGTAAGGCTGAACTCTGGGTCTCATTATTTGATGATGGAGTAGAAAGGGAAAATCTTTCAATTAAAGTAAAATATAAGGGTAATTCATATTCCTTGGACAAGGTTGTTTCTTTTCAGGATGGTGTGAATATTCTTGAAATTCCTGTTGATTGCAATGAGCAAAAAGTTGTCGACATCGCCTTTGTGGTTGATGCTACTGGTTCTATGAGCGATGAACTCGAATATCTGAAAGTGGAACTGGCCGATGTAATAAGTAAGGTAAAGGATACATTACCTAATGCGATAATAAACCTCGCCTCCGTCTTTTATCGTGATATAAGCGACATTTACGTTACGAAGTTTCAGGATTTTACCGATAATATTGATGATGCAGTATTGTTTATCAAACAGCAAAGTGCCGGGGGCGGGGGCGATTTTCCCGAAGCTGTTGATTCAGCTCTTAGTGTAACACTGTCGCAATTATCCTGGAGCGAAGAAGCTGCATCACGCCTGGTTTTTATTATCCTTGATGCACCGCCTCATTCAGAAAGACCTAAGGTCATTGCAAACCTGCAGGAACTTATCCCAAAATTTGCCGGTAAAGGCATACGGGTAATTCCTGTGACCTGCAGCGGCATTGATAAAAGCACTGAGTATTTCCTGCGCTCAATGGCGCTTGCAACTAACGGGACATATGTTTTTCTTACAGACGATAGCGGAATCGGCTCATCACATATAAAGCCCACAACCGATAAATACGATGTGGAATTGCTGAATGCAGCATTAATAAGAATAATTTCAGCTTTTTCAAAGCAGCAGGAATGCAAACCCTTATTGATACAAGAATTCGATTGCATCAATGTTGATACGGGTATTGTGAATATGCCATTGCCTGACTCACTTTCGGCCGGACGGATCGATTCTTTAGGCAGTGACAGCAATGCAACCCGAATAAATCCGTCTTCCTTTAGCTGGAAATATTTTCCGAATCCTACCAACGGGCCTGTAACCATTGAAATATTCAACCTTCCTGACAATTCTCAAGGAGAGTTATATTTTACCGATATCACCGGAAAAGTGCTCAGGCGCTTTGAACTTTCTGAAGCAAAAACAATAACAACCGATATTTCTGAATTTCCCACAGGAACCTATCTCCTGCGGCTATTGTATGATACTGATAAATGGCTGGTGGGAAAGATCGTACTGCTTCATTAGTCTTATGATAAATGTAAATTAGTCCAAATTAATTTCGAATATCCAACTCCCAATATCGCCATGCCTGCCGGCAGGCAGGAATGATGAAGTAAGACTTGGATATTGGAAATTCGATATTCATTATTCAATGTCGTTTAGTTAAGGACTCCGAAGGAGTCAAATAATAATAACCACGGGTATAACCCGTGGAAAATAACCGATCTGTGAAAATGAACCCTGAAAAGGGTTCAATATTTCTTCTTAACTAAACGACATTGATTCATTATTGGATATTGAAATGCGTCATTTTATTTTTAACTTGACATTAGTTATTTGTTCATAAAAATGTAAACGGTGAAGCGAAAATTATCGTTCTCAGTTTTTTTTGTAGCAGCCGATTTATTTTTAAGAAAACGGTTAAGGTTTCGTATAAGCACTATTTAAAATTCGCACAGCCTGAATAGGCAGGTTATTTTCTTTTCCTGCTTTACTTTATAACAATTATTTTATCGGATGCTATAACTCCATTACTTGTGGTGGCCTGATAAAAATAAATTCCTTTATCAATATTTTCGCCTGTTATCACAAATGAGTTTTTACCAGTGTAGAGATTATTGCTGTATATTTTCTTTCCCAGCACATCGTACATTTCGAATTTTCCTGTTTCATTCTCCGGCAATTCATATACCACCTGCATATTACCATCATTCGGATTCGGGATTATTTTAATACTGCTCAGCACATCAGTTGAATTTGCAGATTGTGCCTCCTGATTCTGTGTTTTCAGGTTGCCTGCATTACCGGGGCATTGTATTATTTTTTCAGTATTGATGTCCCATCTGTAATTTATTATACCTGGAAAATGGCCGCTGGTTGTTACATTTGAACCGGCTATGTAAACATTATCATTCGGCGAAACTGCCACATCGCTAATAGTACTTCCGTTATTATACGTCCACTCCATTGAACCTTCTTCATTAAGTTTGAAAATTTCAGATTCCCGTGAAGCATATTGATGAATAAAACGCATTACATTATCTGCAAGATAAATGTTCCCGCTATTATCGCATTCCATATCTGCGATGTTGGCATACCCGCCTGCAGCCGTTGTTATTGTTTGTTCCCATGCGAATGAACCGTTTGGATTCAATTTAATAATTTTAAAATAGGTGTAATTGCCCGGCTCTGAAAAAATACAGGAAACATAAATATTACCGGCCGAATCGGTTATAAGCATTACGGGAGCATAATTATCTTTTAAGGTATCGAATTCACCTTTTTTTACGCCTTTCATGTCAATTTTATAGGCAATAATATGTTCTGCAAACAGGCTGTCGGTATATTCGCCAAGGCAATAAATATTTCCTTCTTTATCAGCAGTTATATTTAAAAGCCTGTCGTTAATACCAAACTTGTAATTTCTTTCCCATTCCATATTCCCTGACGGGTTATAATATTTAACTGACTGTTCATTGGGATTGGGATCGGTACCTGTATTAATTCCAATGCAAATATTATTAACGCTCATCGCCATTCCGGCAGCCTGCTCGTTCATATTATTACCGGACTGAGTTATTTGTGTCCATTCAATATCGCCGCTGCTGTTATATTTTACAAGGTATGCATCGGAGTATCCATCTTCTCCTGTGGGATTGAAAGAAACATAGCAATTGCCCGAATTATCGGCTTCTATAAAAACAGGTTCGAATATAGAATGCATAACATAATTATCAGACCATACAAGCGCACCTGATGAATCGTATTTTTGAGTAAGTACAAAACTTTGCTCATTGTAATTTCCATAACCGGTAATATAAACATTATACTCATTGTCGGTGGCAAGAACTGTTGCGTGAAGTTCGCCCGGAGTTGTGTCGGTAACCGCCCACAGTTGTTCGCCTGCCGGGTTGTATTTTAAAAGCAGGTATTTCCAACCGGCCAGATCGTGCCTGAAAATATTTCCCAGCACATACACATTGCCGTTCAGATCAACAGCCTGCCCGGCGCTTTGCAGTGTATCAATACTGCTGGTATAACTTGCCTTCCACTGGTAACCAACTTTTGAAAGCTGTAACGCTACAGGGCTGCTATCAATCCATTCGCTTATTGTTTTGCTTTCGGCATTTTCAACAGTAAGGCCGCTTTTAGTTTCAATACTATAAAGCAGTGTAGTATCAAGCGTTTCCAGTTCTTCTGCATTAAAACTGAACGAACCATCATCTTGTGTAATAGCATAGTTTACTGAATCTACAGGTATCCCATTGTATGTTAAAAGCAGCGTATCGCCTGTAACTGCGGCACCTCCGCAGTCAACGTTTTCATAAAGTATTCCTGCAATAGTGGGGCAGCTTTTTAATTCAATCTGCTTTACAATAGTATCAGCACATCCGGATTTATCGGTGACAATAAGCGAAACATCATATATTCCGGCAGAATTATATGTTTTAACTGGTTCTTCAATTGTTGATGTTTGCCCATCGCCAAAATCCCAATTATAACTGATGTTACGCAGAAATCAAATTAGCACAATCGTTCATGTTTTTTAAAATATAAAGTTCTTTGAAAGCGGCTTTAATAGCTGCAAGGTATAATTTAGATTTTAAAGCGAAGTGATTCATTTTGTTTACGGATTT
>JAZDMF010000172.1:0-13128 GCA_043801235.1 Bacteroidota bacterium
TTTGCATTTTCCTCGGCAAGTTTATTGTTCGCCTCTTTCAGCGAGAAATATTGTGTAACATTATTGAAAACTGTAAGGACTCCGCCGCTGAATTCGCTGGATGAATTTATAAAGCCTGATCGCTGGTAATAATTATTCTGAACGATCAGTATAAACGAAATGATCTCAAGAGAAAGAAATAGGAAGAAAAAATATTGTCGCCACAAAAAAAGAAAGAAATTCCTCATACCATCCTATTCTAAAAAGTAGATCAAACTCTAAGCACTAATTTCTAAATCATAAATAATTTCAAAATTCAAATTTCAAAATTCAAAACATTTATTTATTATTTGGATCATTAGATATTTGAACATTAGAATTTGTTTAGAATTTAGGATTTAGATATTAGGATTTATGAATTAACCAGGCAATATGTTTTTCAACAGCAATGCAAACGACTGCCTGTTATTTAATCAAGAAAGTAAACTTGTCGAAATTCTTCAATGCAATGCCTGTACCGCGGGCAACAGTTCTTAAAGGGTCATCGGCTATATGAACAGGAAGTTTTGTTTTCAGCGAGATCCGTTTATCAAGGCCTCTGAGCATGGAGCCTCCTCCTGCAAGGTAAATGC
Organism: Bacteroidota bacterium; assembly: GCA_043801235.1. Taxonomy (GTDB): domain Bacteria; phylum Bacteroidota; class Bacteroidia; order Bacteroidales; family CG2-30-32-10; genus DAOQAK01. The sequence continues at coordinate 612 of JAZDMF010000172.1, forward strand.
CTGTTCTGAAAATATCGGCCGAAAGTTCAGGTGGTGTTATTTCAAGAGTATTCAGTACAGCTGCTTCAATTTTTGAAATTGTTTTATCAAGCGCATGAGCGATCTCAGCATAATTGACAAGAATTTCTTTCGGTATGCCTGTGAGCATATCACGTCCGTGTACCGCATAATCGGGCGGAGGATTATCAATTTCGGATAAAGCAGCGCCCACTTCAATTTTAATGCGTTCGGCTGTTCGTTCTCCGATGTGGATATTGTGCTGCTTGCGCATGTATTCTTCAATATCATCGTTGAATTCATCACCGGCAACACGGATTGATTTATTACATACGATACCCCCAAGTGCAATGACTGCAATTTCGCTTGTGCCTCCGCCTATGTCAATAACCATGTTGCCTGTAGGTTCGAGTACATCAATGCCAATACCAATAGCAGCAGCCATGGGTTCATGAATAAGCCTTACTTCCTTGGCTCCTGCCTGTTCTGCCGAATCGCGTACAGCGCGTTCTTCTACTTCGGTGATGCCCGAAGGAATACAAACAACCATTTTTAATGAAGGCGGAAACAATGATTTCTTAGGACTGATCATTTTTATCATTTCCCTGATCATATGTTCGGCAGCATGGAAATCGGCAATAACGCCATCGCGCAACGGGCGGATAGTTTTGATGTTTTCATGGGTTTTTCCATGCATCATCATAGCTTTCTTACCTACAGCTATTATTTTGCCCGACTGCCGGTCGATGGCAACAATGGAAGGTTCGTCAACCACCACTTTGTCGTTATAAATGATTACCGTATTGGCAGTGCCAAGGTCGATAGCTATTTCTTTGGTAAGGAAAGAGAAAAGTCCCATTAATTCTTTTTTTAATGTTTAAAATGCCTGAATCCGGTAAGGATCATAGCTATTCCGTTTTTATCGCAGTACTCAACCGATGCTTTATCGTTTATCGAGCCTCCGGGCTGTATCACTGCATTTATTCCTTCTTTATGCGCTATTTCAACGCAGTCGGGAAAAGGAAAAAATGCATCCGATGCCATCACTGCACCGTGAAGATCAAAGCTAAATTCCTTCGCTTTGGCTATGGCCTGTTTCAGCGCGTCAACCCTTGATGTTTGTCCCGTCCCGCTTCCTATTAGCTGTTTGTTCTTTGCCAGCACTATTGCATTACTCTTGGTATGCTTCACAAGTATGTTGGCAAAAAGCAGGTCTTCTTTTTCTCTTTCATCCGGAACAGCATTTGTTGCCGGTTTCAAATCGTCAAAAGTTTCAGTCTTGCAATCTTTCTCCTGCTGCAGAACACCATTCAGCACCGTACGGAACTGAATTTCCGGCAAAGCAGAAAAACTGAACTGCAAAATTATTCTATTTTTCTTTGATTTTAATAGTTCCACAACATTTATTTCGTACGAAGGAGCAATGATGATCTCAAAAAATATTTTATTTATCGTTTCAGCAGTCTGAAGATCGACGGGTTTGTTTGTCACAATAATTCCGCCAAAAGCCGATACAGGATCGCCGGCAAGAGCATCCTTCCATGCTTCTGAAAGCGAAGGCCTGCAGGCTATTCCGCATGCATTGTTGTGTTTTATTATGGCTACGGCAGTGTCAGAGAATTCAGCAATCAGGTTCACAGCAGCATCAATGTCCAAAAGGTTGTTATGCGAAATTTCTTTCCCGCTTAACTGGGTAATCAAATCATCGAAATTTCCGTAAAAAACGCCCTTCTGGTGAGGGTTTTCGCCGTACCTCAGTTTTCTTGACACAGGAATGCTTTGCTTGAAAATTTCATTTTCTTCTTTGTCAAAATACTTATAAATGCAGGTATCATAATGCGAAGAAATATGAAAAGCTCTTTTCGCGAAATATTTTCTGTCATCTACAGAGGTCATTCCTTTCTTCTCTTCAAGTAATTTGATGAAATCGGCATAATATTCAACCGCAGGTATTACAATAACATCATTAAAGTTTTTGGCAGCGGCACGGATAAGCGATATGCCTCCGATGTCGATTTTTTCAATGGTTTCTTCATCTGAAGCATTTGAGGCAACTGTTTTTTCAAAAGGATAAAGGTCAACGATCACCAGGTCAATTTGAGGTAGTTCGTATTTTTCAAGCTGTTCAATATCGTTTAAATTTTCCCGGCGCGCAAGTATCCCTCCGAAAACTTTGGGATGCAGGGTCTTTACACGGCCACCCAAAATGGAAGGATAGGACGTAAGCGATTCAACAGTTATTGCTTTTATTCCCAGTGCGCTGATAAAATCATAAGTGCCTCCGGTTGAATATATGCAAACACCCAGTGCGTTAAGTTTTTTTACTATTTCTTCGAGATTATCTTTATGATAAACCGAAATAAGTGCATTTTTAATTTTTTTCAGGTTTTCCATGCTTTTCCTTTTTTTTGCAAAGGTCATGAATTTCGCATCAACGAACAATTATTTTTCACAGATTTTGTAAAATTATTTATCGTAATTTTACAAATGTTTTTGCAAAATCCCTGCGGATTTGTAAACGCTGATATATGTGAAGAATGAAATTCGTACTTTTTTTCAGATTGTTGCGTGAAAGCTATTTGTTTGCCACCAATGCCTTGAGGGTAAACAAACTCAGAACAATATTATCGTTGCTGGGAATTACTATTGGTATTTTTGCCATTATCTCGGTGTTTACGGTTGTTGATGCGATGGAAAAAACTATTCGTTCAAGCATTGAATCGCTTGGAAATGATGTTTTGTTCGTTCAGAAATGGCCATGGGAATTCAGTTCCGATTATGCATGGTGGAAATACATGAACAGGCCTGTTCCCAAAATGACCGATCTGGAAGCGATACAGAACAAATGCACCTCGGCTGATGCCGCATCGTTTATGATCTCAACAAGCAAAACCGTTGAATACATCGACAACAGCATTGAAGAAGTATCGATAATTGCCGCTTCGCAGGACTATAATAAAACAATGAGCGTTGATATTGAAGACGGGCGTTACTTTACTTCGCTTGAATCGGCCACGGGTAAAAATGTGGCGATCATCGGCAGCTATATTTCCGAAAACCTTATATACAACAGCGATCCCCTGGGCAAGATGATAAAAATTTTTGGACGAAAACTAAAAGTGATTGGCGTTCTGAAAAAGAAAGGTGAAGATATGTTTGGGAACAATCCCGACAGGGAAGTTTTTATCCCTGTAAATTATGCCAGAAATTTCCTTGATCTTGAATCGGAAATGCTGAATCCGATGGTTATTGTCAAGGCCAAAACGGGCATAAGCAATGCAGAACTGAAAGATGAACTTACAGGCATAATCCGCGCCGGACATAAATTAAAACCGGCAGCGGAAGATGATTTTTCAATCAACGAAACAAGCCTGTTAACGAAAGGATTCGACAGTTTGTTTTCTGTCATTTCGCTTGTGGGCTGGGTTATCGGGGGCTTTTCAATTCTGGTAGGCGGTTTTGGTATTGCCAACATCATGTTTGTTTCGGTGAAGGAAAGAACCAGCATCATCGGTATTCAGAAATCACTTGGAGCAAAAAGATATTTTATTCTTTTTGAAGCCATAATTCTTTCGCTTATCGGCGGCCTTGTGGGATTGCTTTTAGTATACCTGGGGACACTCCTTGTTTCTAACTGGCTCGATATGGAGCTGGCGCTGGGAACAGGCAATATACTGAGGGGCGTGATCACTTCTGCAATTATCGGACTTGTATCGGGCTTCATACCTGCCTTTGTTGCTTCGCGACTCAATCCGGTAGATGCCATTCGCGCAAATCAATAATTTTTTATGAAAATATTTAGCATTCATATTTACATAATTTTTGTTGCATTTGCCCTTGGTTGTGGTTCGCAGAAAAATAATAAAATCGAAAGTTCGGATAAAACATTAGACACTGTTATAACTCATCAATCCAATAATGACACTACTGTTTTAAATGAAACAACGGAAAATAAAACTGCCCATTCACTCAATAATTCAACGCTTTATACAGGAACTGATTTCACTGTAATTTATGCAACATCGCAGCAGTGGCATGGGGGAGTCAAGGGTTCAGGCGGAGGGGTGAATTATGAAGTCAGCATGGTCACAAAGCTTTCTTCATTGCTGCTGACGATTGATGAATTATGGATTGGCGAAATTTTTCATGAAACAAAGGCAAGCCGTAAATTTCCCGAAACTTCGGCTGATGGATATTCAGCAGGCGACACCATTTTTTTATATGCAAGCGATTATAAAAAAAATCCCGAAGGGCCTGAACATATAAATGAAATAAATGAACAAAAAGAAGTTCAGGATACAAAACAGAACACGCCTCCGCCATATAAATATACCGGTGAAGCACTGATCGGATATAAAATTAACGGTGAAAGAAAATATAAAGAAATTGCAAAGATAACCGTTAAATCACTCTTGTTTTATCCCTGAGCCGAAGGAAGGTTAATATAAAAATGCGTGACATAAATTCAAAATTCCAAATTCCAAGCCCAAAGCCTCAGGGAAATCCCTATAACATAATTTTAAAAATGTTTAACATATTTAAATCTGTTTGTAATTTTGAATTTTATTATTACTTGGGATTTGGAATTTGCGATTTGGGATTTGGAATTTAATAAGAGATATCTATGAAAAAGAAAAAAGTTCTTTTAATGATCCTGGATGGCTGGGGTGAAGGCGATAAGAGCAAAGCCGATGTTATTGCATATGCAAATACTCCTTATATAAAAAGCTTATATAACTCAGCAGCCACCTGTCATTTGCTTACTTCCGGCGAAGATGTGGGTTTGCCCGAAGGGCAGATGGGCAACTCTGAAGTAGGGCATCTGAATATTGGCGCAGGGCGCATTATATACCAGGATTTTGTAAGAATCAATATTGCATGCAAAGATAATTCCATTGCTTCCAATCCTATGCTGAACCAGGCATATCAGTATGCCCGAGATAACAACAAGGCTGTTCATTTTCTCGGATTAGTTTCTGACGGAGGCGTTCATTCATCAACCAAACACCTGATGAAACTATGCGATATTGCCAAAGAATGGAAGCTGAAAAAAGTTTTCATTCATGTGTGCACCGATGGGCGCGATACGGATCCATACAGCGGCAAAGGCTACGTTGCAGAATTGCAGGAACACTTGAATAAATCAGAAGGAAAAATCGCATCCCTTATTGGGCGCTATTACACCATGGACCGTGATAAGCGCTGGGAACGGGTAAAACAGGGATACGACCTTCTGGTAAGCGGTAAAGGAAAACCCTCAAATAATATTCTTCTGGCTATGCAGGAATCGTATGATTCTGGTGTGACTGATGAATTTATCAAACCTATTGTGATAGTTGATGACTGTGGTACTCCGGTTGGTCTTGTGAAAGATGACGATGTGTTTATTTGTTTCAATTTCCGCACCGACAGGTTGCGCGAAATCACAACCGTTCTTACTCAGAAAAACATCCCCGAAAATGGCATGCAAACCATGTCGCTTCAATATTATACAATGACACGTTACGATGAGTCGTTTGAAAATGTTCATGTTTTATTCGACAAGGAAGATGTGAAAAATACTATGGGTGAAGTTGTGTCGCAGGCCGGGCTGAAACAGTTAAGGATAGCCGAAACCGAAAAGTATCCGCACGTAACATTTTTCTTTTCAGGAGGAAGGGAAGATGTGTTTGACGGCGAAAGCCGCGTGATGATTCCATCACCCAAAGTTGCCACGTACGATTTAAAACCTTCAATGAGCGCAGTTGAGGTTAAGGATGCTGTTATTAAAGAAATCAATAAAATTGAATTTGATTTCATCTGCCTGAACTTTGCTAACGCTGATATGGTGGGGCACACAGGCATTTATAGTGCTATAAAAAAAGCATTGGAAACGGTTGACCGTTGCGTGAAAGAAGTGACGGAAGCCGCAGTTGCCAACGGATACAGTGTTATGATCACCGCCGACCACGGCAATGCTGATTTCGCCATAAACCCCGACAGAACTCCAAATACTGCTCATTCATGCAATCCGGTCCCGTGTTTTTTAATAGACAAGGATCACAAAAAAATAAATGACGGGCAGTTATGCGATATTGCTCCTACTTTACTTTCCCTGATGGGAATAAAAATTCCACCTGATATGAAAGGGAAAAATCTTTTAAAATAAATCTTGTTTCTTCTGAATTATCAGGCATCTTGCTGATGTTAATAATTTTATATATTTAAGAAAAATTTATAGTTTAATATTTTTATCTTTACGCACTAATAAAAAAAAATGAACAAACGCTGGGTCATAAAAGAATTGGGTGAAGCAAAGACTGTCAAAGCATTGGAAAAGGAGCTTAATGTAAGTCAGTACATAGCAAACCTCTTGGTTCAGCGTGGTATTAACACTCTTATAGAAGCAAAAACTTTTTTCCGTCCCGAATTGTCCGGTTTGCACGATCCTTTCCTTATGAAGGATATGGATATCGCAGTTTCGCGCATTGAAAAAGCAATAAAAGAAAACGAAAAAATTCTTGTTTACGGCGATTATGATGTTGACGGAACCTCAGCGGTCGCCCTTGTTTATTCTTTCCTGAAGGAAATTTATACTGCTGAAAATTTAGATTTTTATATTCCCGACAGGTATATTGAAGGTTACGGCGTTTCATTCAGGGGCATTGATTATGCGGCTGATTTTGGTTTCAAATTAATTATTTGCCTCGATTGCGGAATAAAAGCCACCGGGCAAATAAAATATGCAAAAGAAAAAGGTATTGACTTTATTGTATGCGACCATCACCGTCCCGGCGATCAGCTTCCGCCTGCTGTTGCAATTCTGGATCCCAAGCGTGTCGATTGTAATTATCCTTACAATGAACTTTCGGGTTGCGGCATCGGGTTTAAGCTTATTCAGGCATTCGCGCAAAAGAAGAGTATTCCTTTCGAAAACATCGAAAAGTATCTCGATCTGGTTGTTGTAAGCATTGCATCCGATATTGTTTTTATAACCGGCGAAAACAGGATTCTGGCTTATTACGGTTTGAAATTGCTGAATGCAAATCCGCGTCCCGGACTGGAAGCCGTCCTCGATTTCGGCGCTGTTAAACGTCAGAAGGAACATTCCAAAGAACAGGTTTTTTCACGCTTTCTGAATATTAACGACCTGGTTTTTCTGGTGGGGCCGCGCATCAATGCGGCAGGCCGTATAGAAAACGGTCGCAACGCAGTTGAACTGCTCATTTGCGAGGATATTAAAAACGCCATGCAGATTGGCGAATGCATCAATATAAATAATACGGAAAGGCGCAGCCTTGACACCAACATTACCCAGGAGGCACTCGACATGGTGAGTAACGATGCCTCAAATGCCGGAAAAAAATCAACCATAGTATATCGTCCCGACTGGCATAAAGGCGTAGTGGGTATTGTGGCATCACGGCTCATTGAAACATATTACCGCCCCACCATTGTTCTCACCGAATCGAATGGATTGATTACCGGCAGCGCCCGATCGGTAAAGGATTTTGATATTTACGATGCCATAGATGCCTGCAGCGACCTGCTGGAACATTTCGGCGGGCATAAATATGCCGCAGGCCTTTCGCTGAAACCCGAAAATCTGAAAGCGTTCTGCGAAAAATTTGAAAAAATTGTTTCCGGAACCATCACAGAGGAAATGCTTGTGCCCGAAGTTGAGATAGATTCGGAAATCGAACTCACTGAAATTTCACCTCGTTTTTATAAAATCCTGAAACAGTTTGCCCCCTTTGGCCCCGGCAATATGGCGCCTGTTTTTCTTACCAGCGGATTGGTTGACAAAGGCTTTGCCCGAATTGTGGGCATGAATCACCTGCGTTTCTGTGTTATTTACCCGGGAATTTTCAAACCCGAATATAATGCAATTGCTTTCGGCCAGTCAGAAAATCTTTCTGTGGTCAGCAGCGGAAAACCTTTCAGCATGTGCTATCATATTGATGAAAACGAATGGAACGGAAATGTTTCGCTTCAGCTGGTGGTGAAAGATATTAAAGCGGATTAATTTTATTATTTCTTTATTAATTGCTTCACCGATATGCTTTTTTTTCTGGGGCAAACCAAATATATTCCGTTTTGTTAATCAATCATAAAAAAAAACATTTCTGTTTTTATTTTAAATAAATTATGTCCAGAAAACGTTATTCACTTGTAAAAGGGGGCCCGAAGGAAATTGAAATTTCATGGGGCTTTGCATGGAGAAATTTTACTGTTCGTCAAAACGGACAAATAATAGGTACTGTAAGTACACAGCATGAGCTAAAGGAAGGACGTCAGTTCAGCCTGTCTGACGAAAGTTTTCTTTGGGTAAAATTGAACATTGGATTTGGAAAGGCCGGACTTGATGTGCTGCACAACGGACAACCCTTGCCCGGATCGGATTCCGACCCTGCACAAAAAATAAAAAATGCATTCGGCATATTGCTCTTTGTGGCAGTAATCAATACCCTGGTTGGTGCATTACTTATCACAACGGTTAGAGAACTGGCAGCAATTGGATACGGCATTGTTCTTTATGGACTCATCTTCATTGGGCTTGCTATGGGTGTAAAAAAACGTTCTCCTGCAGCCCTGATCATTGCCATTGTTCTCCTGATAATTGATGTAACAGCAGGCATTGCCTTCCAGCAAATGTTGCATAACAGCATGTCGCTGGTATGGATTATCATCAGGGTATTGTTCCTTGTATACCTGATCCAGGCAATTAAGCCTATGAAAGATTTGAAAAATAATAAGAGAGGTTCAGGGTGTTTATGATTGTGCTGCAGGGAAAAATCAGGATAAGGAGTGTCTCACCATTTTTCAGACGCAAGAATATTTTTTAACAAGCAGTGTGTTTTCTTTTAATTTTTCCCGTGCCGCATCGTAGCCAATTTTATATATTTCCTTGTTTTTGGAAATATCGAGCAGCTTGTATTTTCTAAGCTTTTCGGGTTCAATATAAATATGACATTTTTTAATTTTCCTAAGCATGCTTGCCGCAAAACATAAATGAAACGATCGCTCAGCTATGCTCATCAGACTTTTGAATTCATCCCGGTAACCTATCGGGTTTACATTAACTCCTATCAGTAAATTGCATTTATTAGCTATGGGTTCGAACGGAAAATTATTCAGCACCCCTCCGTCAACATAGTTTTTTTCAGAAATGAGCATGGGGGGAAAAAGCACGGGCACCGTGGCAGAAGCAATTACGATTTTAAGAAGTTCGCCTTTGCTGAAATATTCACAGCGGCCGTTATTCAAATCGGTGGCGGCAACAAACAGAGGTATTTTAAGATCTTCGAATTTCTTTGCTTTCAGGTTTGCCGCAATTATCTTGGTGAGTTTTGTCATTTTCAGCAGATTTCTCCTCGGTAATGAAAATTCAAGATATTTGAAGAATTTTGTGTCGCTGAACATTTTCATCATTTCATCGGGAGTACTACCATCGGCATAAAGAACACCCGCCATAGCCCCTGCGCTCACACCAGAAATAACATCGGGATAAATTCCCGCTTCGTTCAATGCTTTCATCACGCCCACATGTGCAAAACCCCGTGCACCGCCACCACTTAATACAAGCCCGACATTATATTTCTTTTTCCTGCTACCGGCCATATATTTTTGTGTGTTTGCTTATTTTCCGAAAATTATTTATTGACAAATGCAACGAATATATTCCCTGTGATAAATTTTCAGTAATTATTTTCATCAAATGCTCCCCTTCAGGAAAACTCTGCGGAACGGCTTTGTAAACCAGTCTTCCGGTAATATCAAAAATTTCGCAGGTAATATCTGCAGATTTTTTAAGATTCAAAAATACAGTTAGTTCATCTGTAAAGGGATTGGGATAATATTTTATTTCGGGATCAAACTCAATATCATGATTGCTCGCAATCACGGCCGGTTTCTTTACCCATAAGGGATTTGTAATTGCATGATAATCCTGCGCAGTATCGCGATAAATAATACTTAAAGAATCAAAATTTTTATGCGTTTGCAATTCCGCCCGGACATAAAAATATTCCCAGTCCTGAATGGTGTCGTATTGTTCCATTTGCGTCACAAGTGAATCGAGCGACAGGGAAATGTTTTCATTCAAAGTTCCCGGTGTAACATTAAGCATAAATATATGTTCGCTGTTCTGCGTTCCGAAAACCAGCTTGCCTTTTTCAATATTTCCGTATTCAGGTATGTTTGCAATCTGTATATGAATTTTTGCGTCTACGTACTGCCACACATCAGGAAGCACTTCATCACCGCAAATAAAATCATCCTGTCCGTCATTATTCAAATCTATTCCGGCAGTAATTAAAGGACCATCGCTCATAACTGTATTTCCGTTTTGCAATGCTTTCAGAACATTTTCACCCTGCGTGCCCATTCCGGAAGGGCAATATGTTACAGTAGCAGGACGCCCCAGGGCATTATCATGAATATCGGCAACCATTCCCATCACAAAATCGGTATTGGAATAATTGAACGAACCGTGCGCATCGCTGCCGGCAGTGAAATAAAAGCGGTATGAGGACAAAGAAGGATTATTGTTTTTTTCAGTCAGTCCTTTTTTGTTGAGGAATTTTATAACCTCCATGTTCTGCAGCAGCCGGTTCCAGTGCCAGGAGGTATTGGCGGTATCATAAGCAGAAAAAGGATCGATACCTGGATCGTATTCCGCATTCCAGGGATTTTCAGCTTCACCGGTAGTTGCAATAGCATTTCTGCAATTCCAGATTTCTCCTCCTTTTATTTCTTTTTTAAAAAGAAATTGTCCCGTGTTTTGGGAATACAGGTCAGAAGGTACCGACAGATCGTTACAAATTACCACATCGTTGCCGGGAACAGCTGTTCCGTTTGCATAAAAACCCGCATCGCCCACATTCCATATATCGCCATCAACAAAAGCTGAAAGCTTATCACCACCGGCAAAAGGATGCGGTGTATATGCAAAGCCACCGATCTCTGAAAGCGGATATAATATTTCATCAATATTCAGCGATGTTGCCGTTACATCACCATCGCCGTCGCCAAGATACGACAAAGAATAGGGCAATGAATCGGAAGGATAACAAAGCATGTGGACAAGGTTACCGGCGCTGTTATTTACCGAAACCTCTTCGGCATGAATAAAAATCATCGATGTATCCTGCGCATTCAGGTTTTGTATTTCAGTCTTTTCTTTATTCCAGTTGTCTGTTATGCTTACTCCATAATTATCGTAATCGCAGGAATGATTGGTTGATGCAATCCAACTGATACCAATAGCTTTTGCAGCCTCTTTTGTTGAAGCAAGAGGCAATCCGTACTCTGCAGTATTATTTGTGTACATTGTGTGGTAATGCGCATCGCCGCGATACCATCCGGGAAGTTGCGGAAGATCGTAATCATACCGGAATACCCTTAAATAGGTTGATTCATCGGTTTGCCAGTTCAGCGAAAAATCAACACGGATATCAATAATATCCTCAAGCCCTGCAAGTTTTTCAGGAGGAATGATAATGGTGAAATACCAGAAAGCATGTGTGATATCGACATATGTGCAGTTATCAGGCCACACACATGTGTCAATCGTAAAACTGATGGTGTAATTTGAATTTTTAACCGGAAGGCCGGCATCGAATGATTGTATGTCGAGATCAGGATCGTATTGCGACTTTGCTGAAAACAATGCAAGAAACGCACTGTCATTGTATGTGTCGAATACAATAGGGTTTCCAAACGATGTGTCATTTGCATTCTTAATAAAAATATTCAGCGAAATAAGTTCAGCGTTAAATCCAATATCATTGGCATCTTTAATAAAAATGTGCAAAGGAATGCCGTTCACATTTCCGATGCTGTCTGTTTTTTTAATGCGCCACGGTGTATCAGCAATAATATCACTGCCCGAAATGTTAGATTGTTTTGGATCGCGGAAATTCTGCTGTGCATGAATTATTAATGGAAATACAACGAACAGTAGCAATATTATTTTTATAAATGATTTCGTCATACTATCAGCAAAATTAATATTTTCAGCGACATCAGGAAATCACTATTTTGTAAAATTAATCATAAATTCTTATTTTAGCGGCGCGAAGTCTGCGACTTCGCGCAAAATAATCTGCAGATTGCATCTGCGAAAACAAAATGGGCTTCAAATATAAAATATACGATCAGTCGAAAGCATATTATGTAACACTGACAGTTGTGCAGTGGATCGATATTTTTAGTCGTAAATCTTATCGCGACATAATAATTGACAGTCTTAAATACTGTCAGAAAAACAAAGGACTTGTTATTTATGCCTATGTTATTATGAGCAATCATGTTCACATGCTTATAAGTGCTGAAAAGGAAAACTTAAGCGATGTGATTCGTGATTTCAAGAAATTCACCTGCAAAAAAAATATTAAAGAATAAACTACCCCGAGGCAGAGCCTCGAGGTATCTAATGCGATAGCGGCCCTTTTACTAAACATCAAACAGTTTTAATTGACCACGGTAAAATTGCTTATATTCTTTTTCCCTCCCCTGCTCACGTAAATATTTTTTTATG
>JAZDMF010000178.1:0-19875 GCA_043801235.1 Bacteroidota bacterium
CCAATGATCGCTAAAAGACAAGTTGAGAGTACCACGCCTGCAATGCCTATTTCTCTTCCTAAAAAAACTGCAAGGGGAATATTGATCAGCGCACCAATTAAACCGGCGTATAACTGCAATTTTATTTTTCCAACACCATTCAGGAATTGTGAAAAAATACCGCACCATGCATTTATTATTACATAAAAAGCAAGGACTATAGAAAGTAAATAAGGAACATGAACTATATCACCAACCCATAATATATATATGTTCTCTGAAAATATCAACATGATAATTACAATGACTGACAAAACCAACCAGACAAATTTTAGTTTTTTTATACTGTTTTTTATCCATGTAAAATCCTTTATAGCATAAGCTTCGGTATATGCGCTCCAGAAAGGTGTCATTATAATGCTGAACACCAATGGCATGATTCCGAAATATTTGTAAGCAATATTATATGGGGTAACCTCTGCAGGACCGAAAAGTTGTGCAATTATTACATTGCTCGACTGGTATAATATGATAGAAGCAATTTCTATTATAAAGAATTTAACGCCCAGGCTCATCAGGTTTCTTGCATATTTAAATTTTACGAATTTCAGTGATGGCCTGTATTTCCTGTATCCACGGTTGTAAAACCAGAGGCTTGATGCAATGAGTACCAGCACCGGAGTGATGCTGATTGCAATTCCCAGGTAAATCAAAGATCCTGAAGTGGTTTTTGTCAGAATAAAGATAATTATTAATGCAAAAACGCTGCCGAGCATGTTGAAAAATGATGCTTTGGCAGGTTGCTGGTTTGCTGTCATTATTGTGGTGACAAGCTGAAGGACAAATTTCAGGCAGAAAAAAACAAATACGATAAGTGCAAGCATGCTGAGTTCGGCAGCCATTTCATCAGGTGCATTTAAGATATTCGTCCAATTTAAAAAAGAATTTATTCCAAGGAAAACCATTATAATAAAAGAAATGATTAGCATCAGCATAGCATATGTAGTGCTAACATAAATCCGTGCCAGTTCATGCTGCCCCCTGGCAACTGCTTCGGCAAACCGGTTCCGGAGGCCGTTGCCGAAACCTATGTCAAAGAAATTAAACCATCCTACAATAGCGCTTAAGGTAAGCCATATTCCATAACGTGTAGGGTTTATATAATTAATTGTAAGCGGAACAAGAATAAGGCTGATGGCAATGCTCATGCCTTTTAAAAAAAAAGTTGCGAGTATATTCTTTTTGGCTTTCAGGGTTCTCTGATGGCCTGAAGAAAAAAAATCGCTCATATATTTTAATGCAAATTTCATCAGGTGCACAATGCCGTAATAAAAGAGGCAAATTTAGTGAAAATAAACTTCTGTGGTTTTATTGAAGATATACAGTGGACTTATAATGATTTCCTTCTTTTCAGCATTTTTAAAAGATTATTTACGGCGCAAATCCCTTGTTTTTCCACGTTTTCATATGTTCTTGAAGCAATATGAGGTGTGATGAGAACATGCTCATGATTTTTTAACGCATAATTTTCGGGCATAGGTTCTGTTTCCAGAACATCGGCAAGGTAGCCACTGATAATATTATTGTTCAAACCCCAGATCAGCGCATCAGTGTCGGCCAGCCTGCCCCTGGCAGTATTGATAATGATGATGCCTTTCTTCATATGCTTTTTAACCAGTACTGTATTAATAATATTTTCTGTTTCTTTTGTCAGCGGAAGATGCAATGAAAGAATATCGCTTTGCTGTGCCAATGTTTCAAAAGAGACGGCCTGTCGAATTTTATTTTGGCGGATAAAATTCTCATCAATGTTATTGTCAAAAGCAATTACATTCATTCCAAAGCTGAGCGCACGGATGGCTACTTCTTTTCCTACATATCCTAATCCGGCAATTCCCAGGGTTTTTCCGAAAATTTCATTTCCTGTCAGCCTTTGCCATTTTCCTTTGCTGGTTAATTTATATTCCAGATGAATATTTTTTACAAATGATAATAGCAATGCAAAAGTATGTTCAGCAACAGAAACCTGATTTATTCCGGAACAATTTGTGACTGTTATACCAAATTCTTTTGCTGCTTTCAGATCAATTTTATCAAGACCCACGCCGTATTTAGAAATATATTTTAGTTTGCCGTTTTTACCTGCTTCCAGGGCTTCCCTGGTAAATTCATCATCACCGCAGATCACTGCATCGTATTTGAAAATGACAGGAAGCAAATCTTTTTCCTTAAGCGGCCCCCTGATTACATCAGTATCAAAATTCTGTACTTTCAGTAATTCATGGTGTTTGCCGGGAGTATCGTGAAATGAGGTGGATGTTAACAGAATTCTCATATGTTAAAAGATTGAAAGTACTTCATGCAACTGTGTCAGATCATTAATTCTTGGTCCGGTGAAATTTTTAAACAACATAAAATTTTCTTCCGTTTTGCGTAAAATAAACAGAATTCCCGATTCAATCGCTGCATCATGATCCGAGCCTGCATCGCCAACAAATATGGTTTCTGTCCGTGTAAGATTCCATCTATTGATGATGTATTCTGTCCATTCTTGTTTCTTCTTAGGTGAACCATAGATGCCGGTGAAATATTTGCCAAGTTTTCTTTTTGATACAATTTCGATCATCTCTTCAGTTGGAGTGCCGCTGATAATCCATCGCCGGTAGTGATTGCAATAATTTTCAAGAAAGGATGATGTCCCTTTTACTTCAGGGGCATCAATCACTCCTTGCATAACTATTTCAGAAAACTGTAATGATAATTCACTTATTTTAGAAGGCGAATTTTCCAATCCCAGCCAATCCTGGTAAATTTTAAATTTTTCGAACCTGCTTATCCCGCCATTTTCCATGTGATGTTTAACAACTTTAGATGCAATTTTTTTTCCATAGCGGATGTACATTTGTTTGAAAGCTTCAGTTTTTATATTCACTGATTCTGCAATAACACCATCGAAGTCGAAGAAAATATTTTTTATCATAAAAATTTTCTGAGGTAAAATGAATTTTGTACCAATGCAGGAGATATACTCAGCAATTATCTTTTTTTACTGTTTTTTCCCTGTTTATGTTCACGATGCAGGCAAGAATACATTGTTCAAGATCGATATGCGGATTTGCAACAAGTTTTTTATTTGCGATAACAGGAAAAGAATATGGCGTGTATTTGTAATGATGTTTGTATCCACCGGTATTGAGGGTGATTTCAATATCATTGTTCATCATTTCTTTTATCATCTGGAATAATTCCGAACGTTGCATTTTTTCAGTTCCGCTCAGTATTACATTCTGGTTCAGAAAATCATCATTGCTCAGAATATCAACTGAAAGCTTTGCGGCATCGGAAGCATGAATGTATTCCCTTATTTCATTCCCATCGCCTCCGTGAATAATTTTTTTTGATTTTACAGCTTTTTCAACCAGGGAGTAAATGTAATTGTTTTCAAATGGGAGTTCAGAATAAACGGAACCGTAACGCAGTATTGTGTAATTTAAATTATGTTGTTCCTTATATTCTTTTATAAGTTTTTCCGAAGACATTTTCGATATACCGTAAAACGAACCTTTGTTGCTCATGGCGTAAGTACTGCTTGCATAAATATAGCGTTTGCAGTTTGTCCCGACAGTTCCATCCAGAATATTTATATTTCCGATAACGTTTAGCTGAATAGTTTTGTAAGGAAAATGTACTGCCTGATCAAGATTGGCGAAACCGGCAAGATTGTAAACATAATCGAATGAACCATTTTGCAGAAAGGATTTTACTTTTTCCCTGTCGAGTATATTGCAAAAAACAAAATCAAATTCATTGATATTTTCTTTTTCCTGAATATCTGCAATTGTTACATGATAGTTTCTGCGGAGCAGTTCACGGCATAAATAGGTTCCCAGAAAACCATTTCCTCCGAAAACAATTACTTTTGATTCCATGATTCACTTTTTTTTATTTTAAGCATTTCTTCCCGAGCTTTATCGCCCATGAAGAAAAAATCAATTCCGAAAGCAAAGAAATTATATTTTCTGTTGAAAGCTGATAAGAGTTGTGAACTGTCAGAAGAGACAACATGGGTTCCAAGAGATTTTCTGGCCTGTAGTGTGATTTTTTCAATTTCAGAAATTGCTTGCTGAACTTCAGTTCTGCTATATTCGCCGGGCATTCCCATGGATGCGGATAAATCATACGGACCAACAATGATTCCATCAATGCAATCGACTTTCAGTATATTTTCAAGGTTATTTACGGAATCAATATGTTCGATTTGCATAATAATTACTGCTTCTTTCTCAAGCCATTTTTTATATGAATCAAATCCGGTTCCGTAATGTTGTGCTCTTGAAAGGCCAACACCGCGACAACCTGCAGGAGGATATTTTACAAAGCCAACCGCCTTTTTTGCATCATCATTCGTATTGATCATGGGAACAATAATTCCGTTTGCTCCGGCATCCATCGCATGCTTTATAATAATTTCTTCGTTCTTTGAAACCCTTACAAGCGCCTCCATTCCATTGCCCTGAATATGCCCGATGATGTTTTGTAAAGTCTGAATGTCAATAGCGGCATGCTCCATGTCAATAACCATCCATTCAAATCCGGCAGAAGCTAAAATCTCAACAACCGACTGATGCGGGATAGTCAGCCACGTACCAATGGTTTTTTCAAGACGTGTAAGCTTTGATTTCAACGGACTTTGGGTATGAGGGAATGTTTTCATTTATGATTTTTTCAAGTTCTGCTATTTCTTGTTTGCATGAAAAGCGTTTCCGCAATTTCAAAATCTTCAGCTTCGTCAATGTCGATAGATTCAGTTTTATTCAATTGATACATATATGGTCTCAATCCTGTTCTCTTGTTACCGGCATTTAGAAAAGAATCTTTAGTAAATATATAAAAGCATGAATTCTCTTCGAATACCGGAGATAAATCCTGAGTTCTTAAAAGTATTTCAGGGTTGTGATTTATTGATTCACCACTTGCATTATATAAACGGGATTGTATGCGGGATACGGAAAAAACAGAATCGTATTTTTTGATGTTATTCATAAAAAAATGAATAGCATTATCAAGTGTTTTGCTTAGCAGAAGAGGGTTTGTACTATGCGTTTGAATAAATATATCAGCGTTAATCTGTGAAATATCATAAGCAATGATTTCGTTCATGGGAACTGTGTCACCAATATTTTTTTGCGAACGGTTGATGATGGTAATTTCCGGGAAATACTTTGTGATATCCGCTTTAATGTTTTCCGAATCAGTATCAATAACAATTGAAGAAATATATTTTGATTTTTTTAAAGAGTTAACAATGTAATGGTACAGCGGGTTTCCGCAAAATAATTTTAGGTTTTTATTATGAATGCGTTCTGAATGCCCTTTCATAGGGAGCAATGCTGTAATCAAAGCTTTTTTTGAAATCATGATTATATTATAATTATGTAAAGATATAAAAACATTGGAATACTGGCAAGAGCAGTGATATAAAGAAAATTAGAAGAAAGGGAATATAAAAATAAAGGATTAAAGTTTCAATGAATCAGATACTGTCATTTTTCATAGTCAACGCTAACTCATCATAAAGTTTTTCAGCAGATTCAAAACTAAGATTGATGTTACCCTTTTTATCTTTTGGATACAGGGTTTTCAGATCAAGTAATTTTTTTATAGTAAGATTGATGTTTTTATAACTATTACTTTTCATTGAGATCATCAACTTTTCAAGATTTGCAAGTTTGGCTGAAAATTCTATTCTGCATTTTTGCTGCGTACTGTCGGAAATTAAATTGCCTCCGATGGAATCAATCTGCTTCAGACGGATAATTATTTTTTTCAGGATTTCATCCGTTAAATTTCCGGTATTATCATTATTGATGGGAAGGGAGTCGGAATTTATTTTGTTCCCAAGTGTTTGCCGTGATTCAGGTATTTGTGAAGTATCAGAAGCTTTATTTGTATCAGCAATATTTTTTAAAGAACTTTTAAAAATATAATTTTGGAAAATAATGGCCAAACTTATGACTATGGTAAGAAAAAGAAAAAATAGAATTTTCCTTTTATTTTTTTTAGGTGGCAATTTTTCAGAAAGAATTTTTGTGTTGAAATTTTTATCAGAGGCAACATCAGTTTCAGTAATATCGCAAAGTATGGCAGTAATATTATCATGTCCTCCAGCGCTATTAGCTGCTGCCAATAACTGACCGCAGCATAATTCAGTACCGTTCTCTGTTTTTAGGATTTGCTCTATCGAAGCATCATTCAGTAATCCGCAAAGGCCGTCGCTGCATAATAAAATCCTGTCGCCACTGTTCAGATAAAAAGAAGTGAAACCCGGATCGGGGCGATGTGTATCATCTCCAAGGCATTGTGTGATGATGTTGCTTTCAGGATGGCAGAAAGCCTGTTCTTCAGTTATTTTTCCTTTGTTAACCAGTTCCTGCACATAGGAATGGTCTTTCGATAAACGTTTTATCCCTGTATTCTGACAAAAAATGTATATACGGCTGTCGCCGCTCCAGCAAACATAAACCTGGTTTCCGAAAATCCATGCAATGGCAATGGTTGTGCCCATGCCTTTGTGCCCGGTATTCTGCTTAGCATTAAGAACAATTTCATCGTGTGCTTTATACACTGAACTTATCAGGTGATTTTTTATTTCTTCTGCGGAGATAATAGAAAGTTCGGTTGTTTTGGAAAAATATTCCTGTATTGCTTTTATTGCAATTGATGATGCAATTTCGCCGGCATTCATTCCGCCCATTCCATCGGCAACAACAAGGATAGCGCCCTTTTTGCTGATTTTTTGCTGAGATAAAAATACTTTTTCAGTTATCCAGTTTCCCGTTAAAAGGTCGGGACAGAGGATGAAACTGTCCTCATTGATTTCACGGACCCGGCCAGTGTCGGTTAATGCTGCAATATTTAGGATTGTTCCTTGCATGTATTTCAGGGAAGCAGATTAAAAGGTTATTTATTAATTGACGTTACTCATAGCAAATGGCAAACTGTATATAGAAAAGGGAAAATATTTTCTTCATTTTTTATCTTGCCTGTCGGCAGACAGGTTGCGTTTTGCTGTTATCCGCCTGAGACGAAATGAATATTTTAGTAAATTTATAACTTGTGGCAAAAGCAAAAATCCGTTCAAACATCATTTATGTAAAACTGTTTTTTCTTTTTTCCAATTAGATTTTTTCTATTTTCTATTTGATATCATCTTTTTTCTATTAGTTATAAGAACTTTTGCGTATCATAAATTGTTAAATTCAAAATGTATTTATTAATACCTGTGATCAAGCATATACTGATAATTATCCTTAGCATCCTGGTATCCCTGCTGTGATGCTAGCTTAAACCATCGTTTAGCATATTGGTAATTTTTTGTCACACCATATCCATAGAAATAAAGCATCCCCATTTTATTCTGTGCATTAGGGGATCCGAGATTGGCTGATTTATTAGCGTAATAAAAAACTTTGGTATAATCTTTTGTTATTCCATACCCGCCTTTTTCATACAAGGCAAAAATGTTGTCGAACGTAGAAGTCAGTGAACTGTCGATGGCGGCAATCTTCTCATAATATTCAACGGCTTTTTTATAATTTATTTCGACACCGAGTCCTGTTTTGTACATTTTTGCAATAGTACTGAGTGATTCAGTACTGCCGTTTTCTGCTGCTTTTTCGTAGTATTCAACTGCTTTTTTGTAATCCGAGGTAACGCCCAGCCCGTTGTAATATATATCGCCAAGGTATTTCAAAGCATCGCTGTTGTTCTGGTCGGCTGCTTTTGTAAACCACTTCAATGCAGTAGTGTAATTTCGTGTAACTCCAAGGCCTTTATAGTACATGGTTCCCAGTGCAATGAACGCATTTGACTCTTCGACATCCGCTGCTTTTTGATACCATTTTACTGCTTCCGTGTAATCGCACTTGACATTTCCTTTTCCGTTAAAATATATGTTTCCAATATTTACATATTCAAAAGCGCATCCCTTATCGGCAGCTTTTTTATGCCATTCAAGTGCTGTATTATAATCCTGTGCAAGTCCGGCAAGGCCTTGTTCGTAGTATCCTCCAAGATTCGCCTGTGCTTCAGGATCGCCTTTTTCTGCCAATGTTTGTATAGTTTTAAGGGCTTTTAAATAATATTCTTTTCCTTTTGCACTATCCTGTTGTTCTCCGGATCCTTCGGTATATGCATAGCCCAGGCGCCAGTATGCCATTTCAAAGCCCAGCTCTGCCGACTTTTTACTGTAAGTTATTGCGTTGTTGGCATTTTTTGGCGTACCCATTCCGTTGAAAGAAAATTCCCCCAGGTAATAATATGCATCAGGAGAGCCAAGATCGGCGGCTTGTTTAAATAAGGGGAAAGCATCCTGGTAATCGGCGGAATAATATTTTTTAAGTGCCTGAACAAGGTAATCGGTGCGGTTATAAAGTCGTAATGCGGTTGTGTCATCTTTATCAATTTCAAGTGCTTTGGCATAATAAGTTTTGGCACTATCATAGGAAGCCTCTTTTATAAAAGCATTTCCTTTTTCGATAGCTAACAGAACATTTTTTGATTTTGATGAACCGGAAATTATCTTATACAAACCAAAGGTGATGCTTGCTGCAGTGATAACAATGATTAGAATAATAAACAAGGGCTTTAAGCTCCTATTCTTTTTGGGTTTGGTGACTTCAACAAAACTCCGGCATATATCTATTTGCTGCTTGCAGTAGCTGTCGCCTGGATTGATGGAAAGTGCTTTTGTGTATTTTTCAATAGCAGCTGAATATTGCCGTTGAGCAAATAAAGCATCTCCTGATTTAATATTGATATCAAATTCATTGGCTGGCGGAACATCTTCTTTGCGTTTTCCTGGAATGTCCCATATGCCGTATTTCAGAAAACTTTCAGCAGTTGCTTTAAGTTCAGCAGCAGTAAGCCTGTTAAACAGTTCAAGCGCCATGCAGCTATGAAGAATTTCGTTAAGCTCTCTTGAGAAAGAAGAGGGAAGATCGGGAATTTCTGCACCATTCTTTAGCAGTAGTCCGCCATGATCGCCAAATGGAAGCTGGGCAGTAAGAAGTTCAAATAAAGTAACACCGAATGAAAAAATATCATTCCCTGTAAGAGGTTTTCTTTCATCAAGGTTTTTGCTGAAAAGCTCAGGTGGTTTATACGCCAGCGGTTGAGAGCCATCGGTAGCACCATCGGAAATACTCACTGTTTTTCGCGGACTTATGGTACTTCGCGTCAGAGTTTTTTTAATTTTTGTGCTTATGCCGAAATCGGAAAGAAGATAATTGCCGTTATCATCAATCAGAATATTATCGGGTTTGATATCCTGGTGAATGATAGGTACCGTTTGAGTATGCAGAAAATCGAGGGCATCGGCAATATGAAAAATAAGTTTTGCTATTTCCTTTTCCGTGAATTTTCCTGATAGCTTAAGGGCAGTACCGTGGCTGCAGTATGGAAGCACCAGGTAGGGCGAGCCATCGCTGACATCAAAATGCGAAGCTTTCAGCAGATGGGAATGATTTAAATTGTACACCATTGCATACTCTGTGCAGAATTCGTTTACACCGTCTTTATCCATCCCTTTTTCAGGTGCATAAATTTTTAAAGCCACTTGCATATTTCCTGCGCGGGTATCGTCTGCTTTCCATACTTCCGAGAAACCGCCAATGCCAAGCTGTTCAACTAGGCGGTATCGTCCTGCAAAAAAAGTATCGTGTTCCAGTCGGGCCATAAAACAGATAAATTAGTATAAATGCTTATTTGTTTTTCTGTTTATTATCAGAGTCGCCTCCGTTCATATTATTTGCTTTTAAAGAATTTCCTGTCTTTTTCTGTGAATTAGCAATTGATTTCGGAGGTTGTACTACATACCAGTGCAATACTTTTTTTACCAAGATTCCTGAAAACACAACTTCAATTTTTCCGGGATATATAATGGTTTTAAAGAATGCTCCGCCAATAATGTTATCCGTAACTGGCATCTTGTTAATTGCAGCTTCACCAGTAGAATCGTTGAAATGCAGTGTGGTTTTGTAAACGCCTGTATTAACGGTAAGTGAATCGTTTTTATAGAAATCGCTGTTTGTGTATGCAATTACAAGCCATCCGGTGCTATCTTTCCTGTTTATCTTATCGGTGCGGACAGTTTTTTGTGCGGAATCAATTATGATATCGTAGGCAAAAATAGTTTTGGCACCCAGCAAAATGTGCTGTTTTGAAGTATCTTTGCTGACAATGGTATCTGTTTTTATTGTATATTTTTTTTGCATGAAAACCGAATCGGAAGGAGCTTTTACAGCAAGCGATGAAAGTACAGGTTTCATGGTATCCGATTTCTCGGATTCGATATAATTTTTATCGTATATCCAGGGTGTTTTAAACTTAATGTCGGTCCACATTTTTTTTATACATAGCACGCCAAAGCCATACATTCTGCCAAAATATGGGTTGCTGCCTTTCCCGTATTCCTTGCTGTTTGCAGTATTGGTGCTTTTTAAAATATAGTCCTGCCGGATGATAAATATGGAGCCTGCAAGCGCTTCTTTAATGAGCATCTGGTCGTCTTTCAGCAATTGAGAAGTAACTGTTTCATTTTTTACCTGGGCATTTGTATTCAATGAAATTATTGAAAATGCTGAACAAAACGATATCAAAATAATTTTCTGTATCATAGTTTTAGATTTGTGTTTTATTTTTTATCGGGGTTTTGATCCTTCTGAGTTCCTTGTTTTTGAAGGCCAGGTCCCAAACGATCCTTGCTTATATCACCTGGCTTGATGATTTGCTTTACAACGGGGGGATTGGGTATTGCAGAAATATACCAGTTCTGGTTTTTGCTGAAAAGGATACCTTCAACCAGGAAAATAATGCTTCCTGAATTTGTGCTGGCTTTAAGATATACTCCTCCAAGTATACCATCTTTTGCAGGCAAGTCGGTAACTTTTGCTTCCTTCGTTATACTGTCGAATTTAACTTTTGTCTTGTAAAGGTCAAGATTCAGAGTGCCTTTTTCATCCAACGAAATTTCCGCTTTTGGATTCTGGTACACCAATGCAATCCATCCTGTTGAATCGCTGGTTTCTTTATAAGAGAAGTTTGCTGAAAATAGTCCTGCGCTTTGTAAATCTTTTATAATATAGTAGGAAATATTTTTTATAATGTTTTTTGCTATATCGGCAGTGCTGTCTTTAGTATATAATGTATCTGGCATGAGAGTAAAATTCTTTTGGGTGAATTCTATTTCATTTAAACCCCTCATGTATAACTTTGACAGTGCAGGTTTCAGAGTGTCGGATTTACTCTCCTTGTAATTTTTATCATATGTCCATGGAGTCTTGATTCTATTGTCAATCCAGAGTTTCTGATCGCAGTAAACACCAACGGAAAATAATTTTCCGTATTCGGCCTTGCTGCCGGAACCGTATTCGATACCTGATTTTCCTTTAAGAATATAATCCTGCCTTATAACATAAATCATGTTTTGCAGCGATTCACGGATCAGTTCATCCTGTGTCGTTGCCTGTGAAGCATTGCCTCTTTCATTAAACCTTTGTCCGGAAGCAGAAGCAATTCCGCTTATGCTTAAAATTAGTATTAAATAAATTATTTTTTTCATGTTGATGATTTATAAATGTTAAATTAGTTGACAGCAGAAGATATGGGAACAATAGTACCAACGGTACCAAGCCCTGCGGAAATTATTCCCACTACATAATATTTCCCGTCTTTTTCGGCAAATACCGGTCCGCCTGAGTTTCCATGATCGAAATTCCTGTCGTTGACATGTATGCAGTTGTTAACAGTGCCTTCCTGCGCAACGGTCGATTTACTGAAAAAGGGTTTCAGGTTTCCCTGTTCCTGCAGGCTCATACCGTATGGATATCCGAGAATATACAAAGTTGTTCCAAGTGTGAGAGTAGTTGAAAGAGCATTGTCGTATGGAATATTTCCGGTCTTTCCGGGTTTGTATGATGCCCAGTCCGTGCCATCATCGAATGAGGCCACTGTAACTACCATCATGGAACCGGTTTCATCGGGAATGCGCTGATAAGTATCGCCGGAACGGTCAACTGAAAACTGGTCGCTGGTAAATGATAATGTAGTGCCATCAGGGGAATACGCAGTAAAATAAGCCTTAATTTTTCCTCCATTGTTTACAATGATATTCATGGAAACAATGCTCTGATCGGTTTCATCAAAAAATTCCCAGGGTTCAACAACATGACGGGCAGTGATAAAACGACCGTCGTCCATAATAAAACCTGTTCCAGACCATCCTGCATCAGTAATGGACTCGCGTTGTCCCTGGTATTCAGCTTCAAGTTTGTCGCAATACACATAATAGATGTAGGGATTGTATTCCTTAAGAGCCACGCCACATGTATCGCAGGCAGCGAGAGTATTGGTTGATGAATAAATCACAGTGGGTTTAATGCTTTTTATTTTTTGTTCAAGAGTTGTAACTTCGCTTTTGAGTTTGTCCTGCAGGTCGGTGTTCTTTTTATTTATTTCCTTCAGTGAATCGGCATATTCTTTATTTGTTGCCTGAAGTTTACTAAGCTGCGGTTTAAGTTCTCCCAGATTTGTAACGATATAATATGACAGGAAGATGATCACGGCTATTGCAGTAATGACTGCCGCAGCAAGAATACGCATCTGTGTCCGGTACGGGCGCAGGGCCTGGCGGGCAAACAAACTCATCCTCCGGGTAAAACCGATAGTTGAAGTTTTATTATTTGCCGGGGTGAGAAAAACAATCCTCGGTCCTTCCAGCGACAATTGAATTTCATCCCCGTTATTAAGGTACCATTGGGTTTCCACAGGCCTGCCGTTTATTAATGTAGGATTTGTTGCTGATAGATTTTTTATAAGATACTGATCGCCTTCTTTTACAATGGCTGCATGTCTGCGGCTTACAGTGCTGTCCGATTCACCGAAACGAACGGCGCATTTGGGGTTACGGCCAAGTTCAATATAATCGACAATGATCTGCTGCGATTCGCCTGCTTTATGCTTTTCAGTGGCTGTTTTATATTCCAGTACAAAAAAACTGCGGTTTCCGCTGGCCACTGACTGCAATCCCTTACCTATGGTTTGATTTAATTTGCCTGCCATGATATAAAATTAATTTACGAATTTAAGATAATTATTTTTAACGTGGTATCACCAAGTATTATTATATCTCCGGGAAAAATTGCGATACCCGAAATATCGGCTTTTTTTGAATTCACATAAATACCGTTTGTAGAAGTATGCCAGCCCTGTTTTCCGTCTTTAATGCGCCACTGTCCGTCCCTGATATACCATGATTTGCTGTTTCCATCCTTTTCAATGGTTGCATGAAAAGAAGAAATATACGAAGAATGAATTTCTTTTATTTCAATTGCATTTCTGCCCGGATTTTCTTCATCAAACCAGCCCAGGGTAAGTATTCCAGAATTCCCAATCAGCATTTCTGAAAGAGGATAAATTTTTTCGTGTTCATCGCCGTTCATAACCTGTAAACCGAGCACATCCTTATCAAAATTAAACTGTGGTCTTAAAATAAAATTCATTTTCATTCCCAGTAACGGCAGTATTTCTGTAACCGACTGAAATCTTTGCGTGTAATCAGGATTAAGGCATCCTTCAATAATGCGCACCCAGATTTCCGGAATATCATTTCTGATGGTTCTTATATTATCCCAACTTCCTTTATTCGCCCGGAGAACATATTCAGCAAGGTCAGGATTGCTTTTAAGGGGTCCGAAGGGCAGTTGTTTTGTATATGTCTCATACATTACCACTCCGAATGAAAAAATATCGGTAGCAGGGCACATGGTGTTGAAAGAGATTTTAGGGTTCACCTGTTCAGGGGGCATATATGCATATGTTCCGAAAAGCTCTCTTGCATGTCCGAAAATATTTTTCCTTGTCATGCGGGCATTTTTAAAACCTGCTATGCCGAAATCAGTAAGATGTGCCACGCCTTCATCGTCAAGCAGAATATTTTCAGGTTTTATATCACGGTGAATGATGCCGTTTGAATGCAATGCCAGCAGACCGTTCAAAACATTCTTTGCTATTCCATTTATCTGTTCAGAGGAAAGCCCTGCATTAATAAAGCCTTTCAGGTCACCTTTGGAACAAAACTCCATTACAAGGAAAGGGTTTCCCCTGATTTTTCCGTAAGAGGAAACATATACCAGATTCGGATTTTCGATTTGCCCGCATTTGAATTCCCTGATAAATCGAACAACAAGACTTAACCTTTCTTCAGGGAGAACCTCCCAGAGTTTCAGTAATTTCAGGGCATATAGATTGCCTGTGTACTTATCAGTGACTTTATAAACGCTTCCAAATGTGCCTTCACCAAGAATTTTTTCAATACGGTAATGGTTTATTTCTTCGCCGGCAGCAGGAGTGAAGCGCTCGGGAATTTCGTTTTCATTAAAAATACCGTTTATGCTGTTGTCAGTCATTCTGAATATGGAATTCAAATTTTCTGTCACCAAACAAAATGATATCGCCTTCTTTAAGAGCGTATGGATATTTTACCCTGATGAAGGTTGTACCCAATTCGCTTTTATCTGTAAGATACCATGTGCCATCTTTGAATTCGAGAAAGGCCTGATCTTTTCCTGTAATGGATTTATTTTCCGGTTCAAGATTATCACGGTTCAGCGAAACAGGGCTTCCTTCAATATTAATCACAACTTTATTGTTTTCATTTGTACGCTCAACAAGTTTCAGGAAGCAATTTTTTGAAGCCGCTTTTTTATAAGGATCAATGGTTCCGGAAATATTCACTTCATTTTCAGAAGAAATTTTCCGAACGGTAGCTCCATCATTTATTGTTTCGGTAATATCCTGTTTGCCGCTGCTTGCTGCTGTTCCGCAATTAGGGCAGAACATGGTACCCTGCCTCATCAGATAGCCGCATTTACTGCAGTTTAACGAAAGTTTTTCTTTGTCCCAGGAGGGCAGGGGAGATTCTCCTCCTTTAATGGTTTTTGATAAGTCTTTTTCATCCTGTTTCTGATTTACAGAAACTGATGAGGTGATAGTAAGAGGAGCATTGCATTTTACACAGTTTTGTGCCCCATCGGGATTATCGCTCCAGCCACATTTTGAACATCTCATATTATTTCTTTCAATTTATGTTTACGCAAATTTATAAGAAATTGGAAATGATTACCGGAAAAATGTGGAATGTTCCTTGAAAATAATTTTTATCAAGATTTTTCAATTTTGAACCCTGCCGATTCAAGGTCATTCCAGAAGCCGGGATAGGATTTGAATACGCAATCCGGGTTTGTAATTGTGATGCCTTTGCAAATCATTGAGAGCGGAGCGAATGACATAGCCATGCGATGGTCGTTGTATGTTTCAATGGTTGGAAAAACGTTCTTATTAAAGTTTCCCTGTATAGCGTATACGTCTTCTGATTCCTCTGTTAAATGAATATTGAATTTCTTCAGTTCGTTTTGCAGTGCGGCAATCCTGTCGGTTTCTTTTATTCTTAGGTTTTCGAGACCTTTAAACCGGCATTCAATTCCTGTTGCGGCAAAAAGAGGAATTAAAGTCTGGGCAAGGTCAAGGTAATTTGTAAAGTCAATAATGCGGGGAAATTTTGAAAAATCTTCTTTTTCTTTTGTCAGGAAAACACCATTATCGCTGAATTCGGAAACAACTCCGAATGCTTCGGCCCACTTACTTATTATGGAATCACCCTGGAAAGAATTCCTTTTTAAACCTTCAAGAAAAACTGCCGAATTTTTTGATAAGGCAATTATTGAATACCAGTATGAAGCGCTTGTCCAGTCTGATTCAACAGTGAATTCACATGCTCTAAATTCCTGTTGTTTGACACTTATTGTATTACCTGTCCATGAATATTCAATTCCGAACTGCTTCATAATGGAAAGGGTCATTTCAATATAGGTTTTAGAAGCAATGTTGCCATCCAGTTCAATACATAACCCGTCATTTAAAGTTGGTGCTATCAGCAGCAAAGCTGAAATAAACTGACTGCTGATATTAGCTGCTACTTTTACTTTTCCTCCTTTTAAAAATGATTTTTTTTCATTGATTTTAACAGGAGGGTATCCGTCATTTTTTAGGTATTCAATGTCAGCGCCCAGAAATTGCAATGCGTCAACAAGAGGTTCTACGGGCCTTTTCGTCATGCGTTCGTTTCCGGAGATGATAATATTTTTTCGGATTGCTGAAAAATATGCAATTAAGAAACGCATAGAAGTTCCTGCATTCATAACATTAACCGTATCTTCCGTTGAAGAAAGTGCGTTTTTCAAAAGTTTTGTATCAGCAGCCTCTGATAAATTCAGGATAGAACATTTTCCACCTGACAGAGCATTAATGATCAGCACTCGGTTGCTTTCGCTTTTAGAACCGGGCAAACGAACAGTGCTGTCATTTGAATTTCGAAAAGTAATATGAAAACGGAATGGCATTATAAATTCTGATAAAATTTCAAAGATTCCATTATTTCCTCATCGCTCACTTTTTCGTTGATCCTGAATTGTCCAATCCCGGCTATCAATGAAAAAAGTTTTGCGGAGAGTTCGTTTTTTTTGTCTTTGGTAACAATATCTGAAATATTTTTCAGATGAAGATCGTCAATAATAATTTTTTTATAAAATTTCTGAATCAGTGATATTATCTGGTTCAGTTCTTTTTCATCGAGAAGTTTTTTCCTGTACGAAATAAATGATTCAGCAATAATTCCCGCTGCCACAGCTTCGCCATGGGAAATAGTGACTCCCTGATTTGCAATGATATGAAAACTTTCCAAAGCATGTCCGATGCTGTGTCCGAAATTCAGGCTTTTCCTGATGCCTTTTTCTGAAACATCAAGGTCAACGATCCGCGATTTGATTCGTATTGACCTAATGATAATCTTTTCGAGATCTCCTGCAAAATCATATAGTTCTGAAATTTCGTTAAAGAAGCGTTTATCAGCAATTATTGCGTGTTTGATGATTTCAGCAAACCCGGAAAAAATTTGCTTTTCGGGCAAGGTTTTTAAGAAATCCGGATAAACAGCAATGGCAGCAGGATTTTTGAAAAGGCCTATGTAATTTTTAAGACCGTTGAAGTTCACTGCCAGTTTACCTCCTATACATGCATCGCACATGGCCAGGAGTGATGTAGGTATATGAATAAAATCAATGCCTCTTTTATAGGTTGAAGCGATGAATCCTCCCATATCGCAAATGATCCCGCCGCCCAGGTTAATAACAACAGCGTTTCTGCCGATATTTTTTTCCGAAAGTACTTTCCATGCATTTACACATGATGCAATGTTTTTATTGTTCTCGCTACTTTTAATCCGAATAGACAGGTGTTTGCCAATATATGCTGAAATTACGGGATAACAATATTTGAAAGTGTTTTCATCTGCCAGAACAACAATTTCAGGGTAATTGTTTTTTTTCAAAAACAGTTTCAAGTCATTGATACTTCCTGAACCTATAAAAACATTTTGTTTTGATAAGGCTTTCATCACAAATAGATATTTGGCAAATTTATGAAAAAGGATTTGGTTTTATTATCTATCAAGTCTGAGTGTTCATAATTTGTATTAACATTTTAATTAATTATTATTATTTTTGAATTGATATTAATAATTTCAATTTTCATTTAATGACACAGCAATATATTTTTGGTGATAAATATTTTAAACAATGGCTTGAAAACATTAAACTTGAAGTTATACCTGAACTTGATTCCAAAATTAGAATCATTTCCAATTATATAAAATCCATTGAAAGCGGTCGCATCGAAAAAACTAAGGAAGAGTCTATACAAGCCGATTTTCTGAATAATTTTTTTGGGGAAATACTCGGATATAAATACAATGACCCTGAACAATGGAATCTTGAAAAGGAATTTAAATCTCAGACTGATGCTACAAAAGCTGACGGTGCATTAGGCTTTTTTTCTACCAGTGGTAACGAAATAAAAGCTGATGTAAGGGCAGTAATTGAACTTAAAGATGCACTTACGGATCTTGATAAACCGCAACAAAAGCTCAACGACAAAAGAACACCGGTTGAACAGGCATTCTCATATTCTTCAAAAGCAGGAGGGAAATGCAAATGGGTGATCGTTTCCAATTTTTTAGAAATTCGTTTGTACCACTCTTCTGACCAGGGTGCATATGAGAAATTTATTGTTACCGAATTATTGCAACCCGATAAGCTGAAAAGATTTTTATATATTCTCCGGAAGGAAAATCTGATAACTGAAGAAAAGGAATCAGTTATTGATAAATTGTTTCGTGAAAGACAGGAATTGGAACAAACAATAACCAAAAAATTTTATAGCGAATATAAAAGACTCAGGCAGGATCTGTTTACTAATCTTAAAGACAATAATCCCGGCAAAGATGAACTTCTGCTTTTCAATAAAACACAAAAGCTTTTAGACCGTTTTATTTTTGTTTGTTTTTGTGAAGATAAACAATTGATTCCGCCATATACCTTACTGAAAACAAAGGAAGTTTTAAAATATACTTTCGATAATGAACCAGATAAAATCTGGAGACAATTAAAAGGTTTGTTTCATAGTGTTGATGCCGGTAATCCACCGTTGGAAATCAATAAATTTAATGGAGGACTTTTTACCAAAGATGAATTTCTTGATAATCTGATTATCAAAGATGAAATGCTCCTGAAATTAATTACTCTTTCAGAATACGACTTTGACAGCGATTTGAATGTAAATATTCTCGGCCATATCTTCGAACAATCGCTTAGCGACATTGAAGAAATAAAAACACAAATCGGCAATGGTAAAGAGCTTTCGCAGGATGAAAAATCGGAAGTAAAGAAAAACGGAAAAAGAAAAAAAGAAGGTATATTTTATACTCCCGAATATATTACCCGCTACATCGTGAAAGAGGCTGTAGGCGGTTGGCTAGAAAATCGCAGGAAAGAGTTGGGATTTTACGAACTTCCTGAACTAACAGAAGAAGATTATAAAAGCATTAAACATGAAAAAAAGAAAAGCAGGGAAACAGGAAGATTGGTGGAAGTTTTAAAATGTAATGATAATGTTCATGCACATATCGTTTTTTGGGAAGCGTACAGGGAAAAACTGCGGCACATCAAAGTGCTTGATCCTGCCTGTGGTTCAGGAGCTTTTTTGAATCAGGTTTTTGATTTTCTGTACAATGAAGGACAGGAAGTGAATGTACAGCTCAGGATACTGCAATTGGGCCAGTACGAAATGTTCGATCTCGACAAGCATATTTTAACCAACAATATTTTTGGCGTTGACCTCAATTCTGAATCTGTTGAAATTACCAAACTTTCCCTTTGGCTGAAAACTGCTAATAAAGGCAAGGAACTTACGGCGCTTGATGAAAATATAAAATGCGGAAACTCTCTGATTGAAGATATTGAAATTGCAGGTGAAAAGGCTTTTAACTGGTTTGCTGAATTTCCGCAAGTGTTTCCGAATTACAGGGATAAAGAAAAAGCTGACAGAGATAAAAAAAGAGCCAGAATTATAAGCACGGGCGTATTGGATTATCCCGATCTGGGAGATAAAGAATATACTGACGAACCAGGCGAACCTTTATTTTCATATAAACCGGGCAGCAAAGGTTTGGAGAAATTTGGATTTGATGTAATTGTTGGAAATCCGCCTTATGTTCCTTTAGAAAGTATTCCTGCTAATGAAAAGGAGTTCTATAAAAAGGAATTCCCTCTTTTAGAGAGGAAATATGATACTTCTATTATTTTTATTCAAGTTTCGCATGTTTCTTTTAAGCAGCATTAGCAAAGGAATTGTTCAGCATTTTTAAAAGTTTATTTTCAGAGTTACCATCTTGAATAATATTTTCCATAAAATCCATCATATTTATTTCAGCATAATCTGCTATAA
>JAZDMF010000214.1:0-3017 GCA_043801235.1 Bacteroidota bacterium
ATATAGAATTTTCCAGAAATTTCTTAGTCACCGGATCATTAATTTTATCAATATCTAATATTGCTTTTGATATTCGCTGTTCCTGAGCAACCTTCAACCGTTCAATTTGTTTCAATAATTCCGAAGTATCTTTATCCATTAGTCCTGATTTGTTGGTTCGATAAATGTTTCTTTCAAATTCGCCGTATAAGGTTTGCGGAGGTAATAATCTATAATCGCATGATCCGCCGAAAACCGATATTTACATGACATTATTTTTCCACTGCTGCCATCCGGGAGGGTGATGTAAGAATTATCAATAAGCAATATAAAATCATCCAGCCCGAAAGGTATTTTCACGTTCCTATATATTTCTTTCTGTCCATAATTCGCCTGACCATTTACCGTACTCACAAATGATTTTCCTATGTAATAATTCTCATAAATATATTTCGCCGACCAGGAAGATCGGGGTACAAGTTTTTTATTTCCGTCCACTTTCAAAACTTTTGGTTTGAGCCAATTATTTGTTGAAATGGTCATTAATCCGATAGATGTACCAAGCATCTGCACGTATTGAGCTTGCCCTCCGATACTCTGCAATATTCCATCAATCACAGAAGCAAGCTGCTGCAAAAATAATTCAGCACCATAAGGAACATCTTTACGGGAACCAAGACTTGCCCCAAACCTTATTTCATCTAATCCCTTAATGGTTTTTAACTTAATATCATTCGTAATTTGCGGATTGGTAATGACCTCATACGCCGTTCCTTCATAATCTTTTATTGTCCACTCGTCAGAAAAATCAACATCAAATACGAGGTAACGATTTGCCTTCAATTCATCCGTATTATAGGTTTTGATTTTATCACGAACCGAAGGCATTTGATATGATGAATATTGATTCCAGAACGGATCATCCGTATTATAAAAACAGACCTTTCCGTCAATGATTGCGTATTTGCCATTGAATAGTTTTTTTGCCAGCTCAAAAAAATCTGCACAATTATAACCATAGTCGGATGAAGATGGTATTCCTTTTGAATTTCCTTTCCAGACATCAATTATCCCGAGCTGCGTTGTTGAATCAAAATCAAAATTACTCGGTAAATAATATACATTATCCATATCTGGTATATTCGTCTGGAATACATAACCAAGATGAGTGCAGACCTTAGTGATAGCAGTTTTAAAATTTATTGTTTTCGCCTTGCGTTTGATCGGTGCGAGCTGAGAAATCAGGACAGATGACAGTTTGATAATAGCAATCAATAAAAGAGCCGCATAAAGTATTTCCAGAATAATTAATATGATTCCAAATATTATACCTGCCAGAACAGAGAAAGGTGACGGGAGTCCGCCTGTTGCATGAGCTGTTAAATGTCCGATATCTTTTGTAATTTTTATAATGGCATCAATAAGCTCCTTCGTCATCATATAAAGGGCGATCCCCATTATAATTGTTTCAAGAATATTTATTTTCTTCTGTACAACATAATGTATGTCCGTATAATCAGATGAGGTTATTTCTCCCAATTCCGCAAGATAACCGAATGACAGGCATTGTATTTTTTCTTCCAGTGTATAAAGTTCATCCCGGAGCCGTAGTTTTGCGGTGACCTTATTATTAAATTCATTTATTTCAACTCCATCAGACAGGTCAATCATTCCGTCAAATAAAACGGTTTGACCATTTTTATTATAAAGTTCGATTCTATAAGGAACCGCCTCAAGTATTCCAATCCCCCCCGTCATACCGGATTGTATATGTTGGATAAGGGCAGTCGCTTCTTCATTAACGAATGTGAATTTATCAATAGTAATACTCGCCTGCACTGCTTCTCTGTCAAAGGTAGCCAATGCTTCCGCAGTCTGCCACTCAACAGGGGCATTGCGTATGACATCCTGCATTATCCAGCGTGATATGGCTTTTTTACCCTGCATATAAATCACATTTGTATTTATGATTCACTTCTTGATACCTTTTTAATTTTGCATTTTTGATACACCCGCTCCGATTGGTCGTATTGATTCTTTTCATGCACAATCCATATCCTCTCCTTCTCCTCTCTTTGCAGGGATGGGAAATATAAAAATGACATATAGCACATAATTCAACCAATTTTACTTAATCGTTTATGATTTTTTATTATGCTGTTTCCCTTTTCAATTATCGTGATAATGGAATTTGTCACACCATCATATTCGCTTCCTGTCAGTGCCGGTTTATTTTTTATAACTTCGGACAATTCATCGAACTTTTTTAATACCTGTTCATTCGTCTGCCATTGCCCCCCTCCCTTTTTATAGATTAATGCCGCACTCATTAATTCCATATTTGTCAGCCCCGCCATTAATTTGTTTTGATCCTCTGGAATTATCCTTTCATGCGGATGTATCACTGCCATTTTTCCGGTTCTGTCAAATTCACCTGTATCTTCCGTGCCCTTAGCGAATGCCGGTAATGCTTTGATAAACGCAGCTAATATTGTGGCATCCTTTATCGTCTGGGTCAATGCCTTTGTACTATCTCCCCCCGCTGATTCCAGATTTTTGGAATACGATTTCAATACAGCAAGTCCCATTTCAAACTGGCGTTCCCTCTGTTTCATCTTCTCTTTTTTCGCTTCAAGTTTCGCCTGATTCATTTCTTCATAAGCCAGGTTGTCTTTTGCATCCTCCGCTCCCCGAACAGCCATTTCACGCAACAATTCCTGATGCCGTTTGCTGTTATCAATTTCTGTATCTAATGCCCTGTCCCTTTTTTCGTTTACGGTTTTCAAATAATCTTCGAGTGCTTGTATTGATTTTTCCCGGAACTCCTGCTCATCAGCTAATTGTTTTTCCCGGTTCCGCTTTTGCTCCTCCCACAAATTCTGATTTGCCTGCAATATCATATTGTTCCAGTCAACCGTTGATTTATATTCCGCTTGTTTTCCTGCATCAATATCCTTCAATTCCTTTTCCGTGCCTCTTTTACCGAGGAATGAATAGCGTGATTCTATTTTTTCTAATTTTGAATATTCATTTCTTAA
>JAZDMF010000268.1:0-3197 GCA_043801235.1 Bacteroidota bacterium
CAACATCGGGACAGAACGATACGCTTAACAACTTTGCATTTTGCCCCATGCCGAATGTTAAAGAACTGGAAATCAATAATTTTGTATGGGGGATGCCACCACGTCCGGGATTTACTTATGGCATCAGACTTGACTATAAAAATAATGGTACCATCCCGATGAATGGAACTATAAGTTTTAAACATGACCCTTTATGCAGTTTTGTTTCAAGTAATCCGGCTAATGATGGCATTTCGGGTGATACAATTATATGGAATTTTACAAACCTGCTGGTCGGCGAAACAAGAAATATCTTTGTTACGCAATATGTTCCTGTGGGCACTCCGTTAAGCACACCAATAAGTATGTACTCCCAGATAATGCCCGTGATTGGTGATACATTTCCTGCAAATAATTATGATTCATTGCATCCACTGGTTGTAGGTTCGTATGATCCGAATGACAAAGCGGTAAATCCCGATCGTCCGCTTTTAATGAGCGAAATCACATATCCGGTTCCATTGACTTACTTAATCCGTTTTCAGAATACCGGAACCTTTTATGCGGAAAAAGTTTTTGTCCGTGATACATTAAGTTCCAACCTCGACTTTTCAAGTTTTGAAATGATTGCCGCAAGCCATAAATATTCACTGAACTATATTGATCCCGGAATACTCGAATGGACATTCGACAGCATCATGCTTCCCGACAGTACCACTGATGAAGCGAACAGCCATGGATTTATTTCATACAGAATAAAACCATTGACTTCGCTTTCGGAAACAGATACAATTTATAATATGGCTTACATCTATTTTGATTTCAATGAGCCTGTATTAACCAATACCACGGAATCGTATCTTGAAGCTACGGTGGTAAGCATACCTGAAATTACTAATTCTGGAAACCTGAAAATTTTCCCGAATCCTACACATGATGAATTTACTGTTGAAGTAATTGAAAAAGTAATCTATCCATGCAAAGTGAAAATTTATAACAGCCTTGCGAATATTGTTATGACAAAAGAAATTACACAGCCTATTGCTACAATCAATTGCCAGGGTCTAAAAAGCGGATTTTATTTTATTATTGTTGAAGATAAATACGGCAGTATTGCAGGTAAAGGGAAAATGATTAAACAGTAATGAAAAAAAAATAACAGGCAGTATGCAGTAAGCAATGAGAATTAAATTGCGTACTGCCTAATGCCTACTGCAGTTGTTACTTCTTCTTTTCTTCCGTAACCCCCTGATCCTTCTCGGTAAATTCAAGGCGGTATTTTTTTGCGAATTCTGAGTGTACCTTGTCAAATTTATCGACAGCGCCATTCAGTATGGAATCAATGCGGTCGGTTATTTCTATTTTTTTGTCGAAGTCTTCAGCCATGGTGGTAAGCGTATCGCTTATTTTATTCAGCTGGATAATTTCAGTGTAATCTTTTTCTGTAACTGTATTGTAAGTAGTGAACAGCTCAAGCAAAGCATCTTTCAGCAGGGTGGCGCCATCGAACATGCCCGCGCCTTTTACAGAATCTGTGGATGTTTTAAGTTGCTTTACAAGTTTATTGTATGCTGTGTCAATCAGAGCCGTCGACATGTTTTTTGTCAGGGCGGTTACAAGTTCTCTTTCGGCATTAAGAACCATGGCTTCCTGTGCTATCAGTGCATCGTTATATTTAGCGGCTTCTTCCGATGATGGGCCGCAGGAAATGAAAAATACTGAAATGATGAGCAAACTAAAAGTTGCAGCAATAATGTTTTTCATAAATAATAAATATTGATTGAACCGCACAAATATAAGCAAATTCACAAAAAACAGTAATTTTGTTTTACCGATGAAAATTTCCGCAGCAGATATAGAAATCATGTCGCCCGTGGGCTCGTACGAGTCGCTGATGGCCGCCATACAGGCAGGGGCAGGTGCTGTTTACTTCGGCGTTGAACAGCTGAATATGCGTGCGCGTTCGGCAAATAATTTCACCATTGATGACCTGAAAAAAATCAGCATCATCTGTAAAAAAAATAATGTTCACACTTATCTTACGCTTAATACTATTATTTACGACCACGAATTATCATTAGTGAAAAAAATTGTGAACGCTGCAAAGAAAAATAATATCACGGCAATTATTGCATCCGACATGTCTGTAATTCTTTATGCGAGGTCTGTAGGTGTTGAGGTGCATATGTCAACGCAGTGCAACATCACCAATATTGAAGCGGTAAAATATTATGCGCAGTATGCCGATGTAGTGGTAACCGCCCGTGAATTAACATTAAAGCAGGTTGCGGAAATTATTTCAGAAATTAAAAAAGAAAAAATAAAGGGACCATCGGGAAACTTATTAAAAATAGAAGTATTTGCACACGGAGCCTTGTGCATGGCGGTTTCGGGTAAATGCTATCTCAGCCTGGACAACATGAATTTTTCGGCAAACCGCGGAGCATGCCTGCAATTATGCCGCAGGGGTTATATTGTTACCGACAGGGAAGAAGGTACGCAGTTTGAGATTGATCACGAATACATCATGTCGCCCAAAGACCTTTGCACTATTGGTTTTCTGGACAAAATACTTAAGGCGGGTGTTCGCGTGCTTAAAATTGAGGGCCGCGGCCGTTCACCCGAATATGTAAAAACAGCTACTGCCTGTTACCGAGAAGCAGTAAGCGCCATTGCTGACGGTTCATACACAAAAGAAAAAATACAAGACTGGACAAAACATTTGTCATCTGTTTATAACCGCGGATTATGGGAAGGATATTATTTGGGGAGAAGAACGGGTGAATGGACTGAAAAATACGGATCTCGGGCTACCAAAACAAAAGTTTATGTGGGCAAGGTGAACAATTATTTTTCAAAGCTGAAAGTAGCCGAAATAAAAGTTGAAACGCACGAAATTAAATCAGGAGAAGAAATATTAATTACCGGCCCCACCACCGGCGTTATCGAAATGAATGTTTCCGAAATCCGTATTAAGCTTGAGAAAACA
This sequence comes from Bacteroidota bacterium, assembly GCA_043801235.1. Classification (GTDB taxonomy): domain Bacteria; phylum Bacteroidota; class Bacteroidia; order Bacteroidales; family CG2-30-32-10; genus DAOQAK01. The sequence continues at coordinate 2,969 of JAZDMF010000268.1, forward strand.
AAAGCAGCAGTAAAAGGCGATGTGTGTTCAATATCCGTTCCTGGTGTGGTACGAAAAAATGATAAGATATATAAACTGATTGAATCACAAGATTCGTAAAAGACTACACTTTGAATGGTTAAATTGTTGGCATTGTTAAATTGTTATTTTAACTTTCACCCATATTGTTAACGATTGTCATACAGCAATGCAGCCTGTCTGCCGACAAGGCAGGCAATATAACAATTTG
>JAZDMF010000290.1:0-9198 GCA_043801235.1 Bacteroidota bacterium
TTTTAAAAAAAATTTTATGTATCAATTTATTTATATTTTTGCCCAAAAGGAATGCAATGGCTAAATATAATTCTTCCTTAAAAACCTAATTGCATTTATTAATTAAAGTTCTTTTTATAAAAAATAATTTCTGTAATAAATCCTGTAAATTATGAGCAGTGAATCATTAATTCTTTTTTTTCTGGTAGGAGCAATATTCGTTGGGGCTGTACTTATCTTTTCAAGCCTTGTTCCTCCCAAATCAACAAATCCGCAGAAATCTGAAGCATATGAATGCGGTATTCCTACTAAGGGTGTAACATGGTTACAGTTCAACGTAGGATATTACCTTTTTGCAATTCTCTTTCTTGTATTCGATGTTGAAATAGTTTTTGTTTTCCCATGGTCGGTTGTAATGCGCGATCTGGGCATCACAGCATTTATCGAAATTGTTATTTTCTTTGTAATCCTTGGTCTGGGCCTTTTGTATGCCTGGAAAAAACATGCGCTGATATGGGAATAAAATCAATGAAATATGAAGAATTCAAGGATAACGATACCCTTGAGCTCTTTAAAAAATCAGGTGGAAACATCCTTTTTACTACTGTTGACGGTATCATAAACTGGGGGCGGAAAAACTCTATATGGCCTCTCACTTTTGCGACGAGCTGCTGCGGTATTGAAATGATGGCCGCAGGAGCTGCACGACATGATTTTTCACGTTTTGGACTGGAAGTGTATCGCGCCAGTCCCCGCCAGGCCGATGTTATTGTTGTTGCCGGAACCATTGTTCATAAAATGGCTCCTGTTCTTAAACGACTGTATGACCAGATGGCCGAACCAAAATATGTAATCGCCATGGGTGCCTGCGCTATTTCCGGAGGACCATTTTTTCTTAACTCCTATTCCGTTGTAAGAGGTGTTGAACATGTTATTCCTGTGGATGTTTATATACCCGGATGCCCTCCCCGACCTGAAGCATTGCTCTATGGTTTTTTGCAACTGCAAAGGAAAATACAAACAGAAACCATACGAATTAAAAGAGATCACTTAAAAGAATATTTTTAATTTTTAACCATAGTTAATATGGACAACTTAAATTTAAAAGCAAAAGTGCTTTCAATTGTTCCGAATGCCGAAATCACTGAGAACAAGCAATACCTCACAGTCTGTGTAATTCCGGAAAAACTTCATGAACTTGCAAAACAACTGAAAGAAGATCCCGAAACATATTTTGATTACCTGTTTTGTCTGTCGGGCGTTGATTATGGTGACAGCCTTGGGGTTGTTTATCATTTAGAATCAGTGAAACACAGGCATTCCATTGTTCTGAAAACAAAAACTCCTGACAGGGAAACACCCCGTATCGACAGCGTATACGATTTATGGAGAGCTGCAGAATACCCCGAAAGAGAAGTGTTTGACCTTTTTGGAATAAAATTCAATAATCATCCCGACCTCAGGAGATTTTTCCTTGACGATTCCTGGGGCTATCCATTAAGAAAAGATTTTGTTGATGAAGTAAATATTATAGAAAAATAACATGGCAGAAGAAATTTCCCCGGTAGTTGACATTGAACAGCAGGAATACGTAATAAATGTTGGCCCGCAGCACCCATCCACTCATGGTGTCCTCCGGCTTGTTGTTTCATTGCAGGGCGAGATTGTTAAAAATCTCCAGCCTCATATCGGATATGTACACCGCGGCATTGAAAAGATGTGTGAAAGCATAAGCTATCAGCAGATCATCCACCTTACGGATAGGTTAGATTATCTTTCCGCGCACATGAACAATGAAGCCCTTTGCCTTTGCGTTGAAAAAGCGCTTGATATAGAAGTTCCCGAACGAGTGAAATACATTCGAACCATCCTTGATGAACTCAACCGACTGGCCTCGCATCAGCTCTGGTGGTGTTCATTCGGCATGGATCTTGGCGGACTGACCTGTTTCTTCTATGGGTTGCGCGACCGCGAAAAAATCCTTGACATTTTTGAAGAAACATGCGGTGCAAGATTACTTCTGAGTTACAATGTTCCCGGTGGGCTGATGTGGGACATTCACCCCAATTTCCAGAAACGAATAAAAGAATTTATAAAATATTTCCGTAAAAAACTCCCTGAATACGACCAATTGCTTTCCGGAAATATAATTCTGAAAGAAAGAACAAAAGGTATCGGCATCCTGTCGCTGGAAGATGCCATAAATTTTGGAATCACAGGCCCTACCGGCCGTGCTTCCGGCTTTGCCAGCGATGTCCGAAAACATTATCCTTACAGCGCATACGACAAAGTTGATTTCAAAGAAATCCTTTTCACGAAAGGAGATACTTTCCACAGGTACAAAGCAAGAATAGATGAAATGTGGGAATCGATGAAAATCCTGGAACAACTTGTTGACAACATTCCTGAAGGTGATTTTTGTACAAAGATGAAGCCTGTCATCAAACTGCCCGAAGGAGAATACATGCAGAGGGTGGAAACTGCCAGAGGGGAATTTGATGTTTACGTTATCAGCAAAGGCGAGAAATATCCTTACCGAATGAAATTCCGCAGTCCCAATTTTTGCAACCTGGCTGTGATGAATCAACTGGCATCGAATTTAAAAATCGCCGACCTTATAGCAATCAGCGGAAGTATGGACCTTGTAATACCGGATATTGACAGATAAAAAAAATATGTTCGTTGTTTGTTGTTCGTCGTTAATAGTAAAAAAATAAAATCGTACAACGAACCACAAACGACAAACGAATAAACATCTTAAGAAATATGAAGCTAAACATTTATGATTTTACATCCTTCACGCAATGGATTGATGAATCGCTGTACGGCTACTGTACTCCATTCTGGGCATTGATGTGGGAAATGCTTATTATCGGGGTTGCCATACTTTTATTTTATGCTGCCATAGGGCTTTTCCTGGTTTATGCTGAAAGAAAAGTATGCGGATTCATGCAGAACCGTATCGGGCCAAACCGAGTCGGGCCTATTTACGGCATATTTCAAACCATCGCCGACCTGCTGAAATTACTGATGAAGGAGCTTATCACAATTAAAAAAGCTGACAAATTTTTATTCAACCTCGCTCCTTTTATAGTTATTATTGCAGGCATCATGGCTTTAGGTGCAATTCCTTTAGCAAAAGGTTTGCATGCTATTGATTTTAATATAGGCGTTTTTTATGTTATGGCTGTTTCATCCATCGGAGTTGTGGGTGTTCTTCTGGCGGGATGGTCGAGTAATAATAAATATTCGCTTATAGGTGCAATGCGTAGCGGTGCACAGATCGTCAGCTATGAATTATCTGTAGGCCTTTCGCTCATCACAATGTGCGTACTTGCCGGCAGCATGCAGCTATCAACTATTGTTGAACAGCAAAGCGAATGCTGGTATATTTTTTCCGGCCATATACCTTCTTTTATTGCATTCATCATTTTCCTGATTGCTGCGACAGCCGAAACCAATAGAGGCCCCTTCGATCTGGCTGAAGCCGAATCGGAATTAACTGCCGGATTCCATACGGAATATTCCGGAATCAAATTCGCTTTTTTCTTTCTTGCCGAATACATGAACATGTTCATTGTTGCTTCTATTGCAGCAACTGTATTCTGGGGCGGATGGATGCCTTTCCATGTAAGCGGATGGACAGGTTTTAACGTAATAATGGATTACATCCCGCCTTTTGTATGGTATATTGGAAAAACATTTGTTATTATATGGATCATGATGTGGTTCAAATGGACATTTCCACGCTTGCGTATCGACCAGCTTCTTACACTGGAATGGAAATATCTTTTACCCATCAACCTTATCAATATTCTCTTAATGGCTTTAATCGTATTAATGGGCTGGCACTTTTAAACTATGAAATATCCATGCATAATGAATTAACATTAACAATGAAATGATGAATAAAATTATCATATTGTCTCTTTTTAAAATTGAGTTGTGCATGTATATTCACGAGTCCGCCATTTGGCGGATTGCGGTTGTGGGAGCGAGCCTGCCTTGCCGGCAGGCAGGTAACAAAAAATACTCCATGTCAATACATTATTTTTAGGTATATAAAATTTTATAATTGATGAATAGCATTTTTAATTACATATCAGGAATATTCAAAGGGGTCTGGACTCTCCTCGTCGGGATGAGGGTTACAGGTAAATATTTTTTCTCTCCCCGTGCAATCGTTACTCAGCAATACCCTGAGAACCGCAAAAGAAAAGGGAAAAAGAAACTGGTTATGTTCGATCGTTTCAAAGGTGAAGTGGTAATGCCACATAACGAAAACAACCAGCACAAATGCACCGGTTGCGGCATTTGCGAAATGAATTGTCCTAACGGCACAATTGAAGTTCTCACTATTATGAATGTTGGTGATGACGGAAAAAAGAAAAGGGCACTTGACAAACACATTTATCGCTTAAGCATGTGCACATTCTGCGCATTGTGCGTTAAAACCTGCCCTTCGCAGGCTCTTGCGTTTTCGCAGGAATTCGAACATGCCGTTTTCGACAGAACGAAACTTATCAAGGTGTCAAATAAACCAGGTTCAATTTTAATGAAAGGAGTAGAATAATGAGCGGAAATGAATTTATGTTCTACTTGTTTGCTGCAATAATCGTAGTATTTTCAATACTTACGGTTACCAGCAGGAAGATATTAAGAGCAGCAGTATTCCTGTTGTTTGTTCTTCTTTCCACCTCAGGTTTGTACTTTATGCTGAATTACCAATTCCTTGCCGCTGTGCAGTTGACATTATATGCAGGCGGTATCGTGGTGCTGATTATTTTTTCAATCTTGCTTACAAGCCATATCAACGAAAAATTTGAACCTGTCACAGCTCAGAAAAGCATTTGGTCTGCTTTGGCGGCCATACTGGGTGCTGCATTGTGTATCATTACTGTGCTTGACTATAATTTTGAAGCCACTACAGTTGCTGCCCGTGAAATAAATATGAAGGTCATTGGTTTGGACCTGCTCGGATACGGATATAACGGATATGTGCTTCCATTCGAAGTGATCAGTATCCTGCTCCTTGCGGCTATGATTGCATCTATTGTTATTGCTAAAAAAGTTAAAAAATAAATATTATGAGCGGAGATATTCCATTACATTATTTTCTGATCATTGCGACGATCATGTTCTTTATCGGAATTTACGGATTCCTTACACGCCGAAACCTGATCACTATCCTCATGTCGGTTGAACTGATCCTGAATTCAGTAAATATCAATTTTGTTGCTTTCAATAAATTCCTATACCCTGACAGGCTGCAGGGACATTTCTTCACTCTGTTTGTGATAGCGGTTGCTGCTGCCGAAGCAGCTGTTGCCATTGCCATCATTATTAACATTTACAGGAACTTCAAGTCGATCAATGTTGAAGACAATGATCAGATGAAATATTAAAAAAAGATATTTGATAATATAACTACTTACAGATATGATTGATTTTAGTTATACATTATTTATTGTGCTGATTCCGCTGGCAATGTTCTTATTGCTTGGAATCGCAGGGCATAAAATGAAATCATTCGCCGGAGTTCTCGGCACGCTGGGATTGGGTGTCTCGTGGATCCTGTCTCTTTTTACGGCTTACCAGTACTTCTTTATTGCCGGAAAAGTGAATGGGGTTTTTCAGCCAATTAGTTTCGGCACTGAATGGTTAAGGTTTACTGATTCCCTGCACATCGACATGGGCATACTGCTTGATCCTATTTCCGTGATGATGCTTGTAGTAGTCACCACCGTTTCATTCTGGGTTCATTTTTACAGCCTCGGTTATATGAAAGGAGAAAAAGGATTTGAAAGATTTTTTGCTTTTCTTTCATTATTTACTTTTTCAATGCTTGGTTTGGTTGTCGCCACTAATATTTTCCAGATGTATATTTTTTGGGAACTTGTAGGAGTTTCATCTTATTTACTTATTGGTTTTTATTATCAGAAACCTTCAGCAGTTGCGGCTTCTAAAAAAGCATTTATCGTTACGCGTTTTGCAGACCTTGGATTTCTCATTGGCATTCTTATTCTTTCGTTCAATACAAAAACATTTGATTTTATTACGTTAACAGATGTTAACGGTGCAGCAATAGCCACTGGCGCAGGAGCATCGTTTTTAGGTTTGTCAGTAATGACATGGTCATTGATATTTGTCTTTATGGGAGGCGCAGGTAAATCAGCGATGTTTCCTTTTCATATATGGCTTCCTGATGCAATGGAAGGACCTACGCCTGTTTCAGCGCTTATTCATGCTGCCACTATGGTTGTTGCCGGTGTTTACCTGGTAGCGCGCTTGTTCCCTGTTTACGCATTGTCTGCCCCGGAAGGGCTTATGGTTGTCGGATATATAGGCTCTTTTTCATCGCTTTTTGCAGCAATTATTGCCTGCACTCAATTCGACATTAAACGTGTTCTTGCATATTCGACATTATCGCAGATAGGATACATGATGGTTGGACTAGGTGTTTCCGGGTATGGCGGACATGAAGGCCTTGGCTATATGGCATCCATGTTCCATCTGTTCACACATGCTATGTTCAAGGCATTATTATTCCTCGGTGCAGGAGCTATAATACATGCAGTTCACACCAATTACATGAATGAAATGGGCGGGCTAAGAAAATACTTACCCATCACACATATCACTTTCCTCATTGCATGCTTAACTATTGCGGGCGTTCCTTTTCTTTCCGCTTTCTTCAGTAAGGACGAAATTCTTACTGCTGCCTATCATCACAATCAGATCATATTCTGGGTGCAATTATTCGTAGCAGGACTTACGGCATTTTATATGTTCCGCCTTTATTTCAGGGTTTTCTGGAACAAAGAACCCCATTACCATCATACCCCGCATGAATCCCCCTTAACAATGACCATTCCCTTGATTTTCCTGGCGATCGCATCCATTTTTGCAGGCTACATCCCATTTTCAGAATACATTTCCTCCGACTTCATACCATTTGAAACAGAAATTGAAATGGGAATTGCTATTCCATCGGTATTGGTAGGGTTTATTGGGATTTTTATCGCATACATTATGTATAAAAAAGAAACAGCCATTCCCGACAAATTTGCTTCCGGTCTGAAGTTCTTCTACAGATGGGCATATAACAAATTTTATTTTGACGAATTGTATTTGTTTGTCACTAAAAAAATCATTTTCCGTTTTATCTCGGGACCCGTTGCATGGTTCGACAGATATGTTGTTGACGGCAGTATGAACGGAATTTCAGCCATGACAAATTATATCTCCTTCCAGATTCGCGGGTTTCAGAGCGGACAACTGCAGCAGTATGCTTATGCTTTTGTTTCGGGAGTGATTTTGCTGGCGCTGGTGATAATGTATTTAATGATTAAATAACCGATAATACCTGAAAAGATGAACATACTTAGCCTTTTTGTATTGATACCGCTTCTTACGATCGTTGCTCTTTTACTATGCAAAGATTTTAAGCAGGCACGCCTTGTTTCAGCCATAGGGATGGGCATACAACTGATAGTTGCCGCCATCCTGGTATTCTGGTATCTTGCTTTAAGAAAAGCCGGTAACACCGATGAAATGCTGTTTTACGACAGTTTCATGTGGTTCAAAAGCCTTAACATAACATATACAATAGGTGTTGACGGCATCGCAGTAGCAATGATTGCTTTAACATCAATTGTTGTGTTTGCGGGCATTTTCGCTTCATGGGAAATGGAATATCTTGCAAAAGAATTTTTCATTTTCCTCATCCTTCTATCGTCAGGTGTGTTCGGTTTTTTCATATCCCTCGATCTTTTCACCATGTTTGTTTTCTACGAAATTGCAGTTATTCCCATGTATCTTCTCATAGGAATATGGGGAAGCGGCCCACGGCAGTATTCGGCCATGAAGCTTACCCTGATGCTTATGAGTGGTTCTGCCCTTCTTTTGGTTGGATTGCTTGGCATCTATTTTAATTCATCACCCGAAGGAGGCCCACTGACATGGAATATTCTTGATATATCAAAAATCACCATTCCCATTGAAGCACAGCGCTTTTTCTTCCCTCTTACATTTGTCGGGTTTGGCGTACTGGGCGCTTTATTCCCGTTCCATACATGGTCGCCCGACGGACATGCTTCAGCGCCTACAGCAGTATCCATGCTGCATGCAGGAGTTCTTATGAAGCTGGGAGGATACGGTTGTTTCAGGGTTGCTATGTTTCTTATGCCTGAAGCAGCGCATGAACTTTACTGGATATTCTTAATCCTTACTACCATCAGCGTTGTATATGGCGCATTCGGAGCTATTGCGCAACGTGATTTAAAATATATCAATGCTTATTCATCCGTGAGCCATTGCGGACTTGTGTTGTTTGCAATATTAATGATGAATAAAACTGCCATGGATGGCGCTATCATACAAATGATTTCTCACGGGCTGATGACAGCTCTCTTCTTCGCATTGATCGGTATGATTTACGGAAGAACGCATACGCGAATGATTGATGAAATGGGAGGGCTGATGAAAGTGATGCCGTTCCTTGGTGTAATTTATGTTATTGCAGGGCTTGCATCATTAGGATTACCGGGACTCAGCGGATTTGTTGCCGAAATGACGATTTTTGTTGGTTCTTTCCAGCATCCCGATGTTTTCCACAGGGTATGTACCATTGTAGCCTGTGCTTCTATTGTAATAACTGCTGTATATATTCTGCGTGTTGTGGGAATATTATTATTGGGACCTATTAAAAACGATCATTACCTGCATCTGGGCGACGCCAAATGGTATGAGAGGACTTCCACAATCACACTCATTGTTGCAATTGCAGGGATCGGTCTTGCACCGCTGTGGCTTTCCAATATGATCATGGACAGCCTTGCACCTATTATTAATCAATTATCTTCTACTGGATTTTAATTAGAAAATGTTATAATATATGGATGGTTTAGAAAAATATTTATTGATGCGGCATGAACTGGCTCTCGTACTGGTTTTACTGATAATTCTGATTGCCGATCTTGTTGTAAAGCATGAAAAGAAAGGAATCATGCGGCCTTTCAGCATTATTCTTTTCCTGCTTGTTACTGTTATAGGATTCCTTCCAACCGGCCAGGGCGAATTATTCGGCGGCATGTATGTTGTAAGCAACCTTTCCGCCTTAATGAAGAACATCCTGAATATCGGGGTGCTGATAGTTTTTATTCAGTCGTACAACTGGCTGGGTGAGGAAGAAAACAAAATCAAAATCAGTGAATTCTT
>JAZDMF010000309.1:0-3974 GCA_043801235.1 Bacteroidota bacterium
TCGGTATCGTAAATATCAAAACCGGTGGTGGCTTCTTCAATGAATGCCACAATGGCTTCGTCTGTCACGTTATTGCTGGTCAATGCCAGGCGAATAAGTTGCTGTGTGTTTTCTGATTTACCAATAATTTCAGAACCATGAACCCGTACATCATTATTTGGGGTTAATGTTCCTGTGCCTACTGTTGAAACCCGTACCCAGAAACTTTGCATCGCTGCAATGTATCGTACATCATTTGATGGACTGCCAATTCCGGTGCTTGCACTATAATAGGCAAAATTTGAAGCGCCATTTTGTTTGATCCAAATGCTAGGCCCGATATTGGTTTTAAAATTCCATCCGTTTGGCCAGCCAAGCTCATCATTACTTCCCCAGTCTAAAGCAGACGGATATGGATTTCCTACCAGGTTATAGCCTTCGAATGCAACTCCGGTAGTTCTGCTTAAAGTAGCGATTGGAATTACCCCGGTATTTAATGTTCCGGCGAACTCCAGCGTTTGGTCAGCTTCAGTAAATTTGGCTGCATAACCTGTCATTGCATCAAGAGCAGTTGTATTATCTGTGATTCTGACATACTCAAAATTAGGTTCATCCCTGTAATACAAATGATGATCAGTTGTATTGACAGCATCAAAAATTGCGCTTGTTCCATCATTGATAGGCGAAGAAACATACCAGTACTGGTCTTGAGTCAAATAAAGCTGGACGGTAGCCGGTGCAACTGGTTTTCCTGAATAAATTAAGCCTCCTACATCAATAAAAGAACCTGTGCCATCAGCATCAGATTTAATGACCAAATTATTGCTTAAGGTTAATGACTTTCCTGTAGCGATTGTTACTGCCCCATTGTTGGCTATTTCCATACCATAACAGGAAACAATATCGTCTACCGTTAATGTGCCTTCAATTCTGGCTACCTGTGTGCCATCTGGTGTTCCATCCGACCAGTTGCCGCCTGTCCATGTTCCGATACCGGTAAATTTTGTCACATCAACAGAAAGAACTCCTGAAACATTGGTTGTGCCGTCCCATGCACCTGTATTGTAACCGCCATAATAATAATCACCGCTTCCAAACTGAAACCTTGTAGCATAATAATAAGTTCCGGGAGCGGCAATTTCAGCGCCTAAATCAACCATATATTCATCGTTAAGGTCTGAATTTACATTAAATGATGCTAAAACCCAGTTTGTCCATGAATTTGGGTTAGTATTATTACTGTTATAGCCGACCCATACTTTGATGATTTCATATGTATTCAGGCCTGCTGAAGTAACAAGATCAACCCCAACCCGGCCATAAACAGTAAATGGATCACTTAATGTGATACTACCATTTTCCGGCCATTGCAGGTTACAATATCCGATTACTGGATGGGCATTTACTCCCCAAACATTGTCAATTGTTTTTTCGCCTAAAGTGGTAACACTACGGTTTGAACCAACATCTCCACCAGCCCAGCCGGCATTGTGGAAATATTTGTATTCATAATCACTGGCTGGTAATGAAAGCGTTATTGTATATATTGAGTCGGCTCCTGCAGCTAATGACATCTCAAGAGTGGGGTCATCGCCTGGTTGTACCCAGTTTTGTGTGGGGAAATTACCTGAAATATAAACATTTCCAATAACTCCAATTCCTGAATTGCTTAAATCAACATTGAAGGTAACATCATGTAATTCTTTTGTTGTAAAAGAAACTGATTGAACTGAACTTGCATTATTATTTACACCTTCAACCGGAGCTAACGTTATTGTATAAACAGTTCCATATTCCAGGTCTGCTGCGGGAGTGATGGTAACAAGAGTTTTCTCAGCATTGATTACGGCATCAAAAGTAACATCAGCATCTAAGGCATCTTTAAATGTTATTAAAGCATCCACATTAGCATCGGTAATTTCGCTGTTGTCAATATTACGTATTGCCACATCAAAAGAAATTGAAGGCGCTACATCAACGGCTACTTCTGTTGCATTATTCAATGGAGAAAAAGTGGCAACCGGGGCTAAAGTGGTTGCATCATATTTTACAGCCTCATTCCAGGTTGTGGCAATTCTTATTCCGTCTACTTTTGCATTAACCAGATTGGCAGTAGTACCTTGTCGTAATGCAAAACATCCTATATCAGCAGGATCTGTAGGAACATCAGTATTTGCCAACCAGCCGGTTTCAGGTGCTGTTTCATCAAAAGCCGGATTAATGATAATAGAAACTACATCATTTGCAGCTCCGTCCACAATCGAATATTTCATGGCAATTAAATAGGTCGTATTTAAATCGTACAAATAATCTGTGTAAACTGCAGTTCCTGTATGAGCAATTCCAAAAGCAAGATTATTACCTCCATCAATTTTTGCAAATAATCTGCCTTTATATGTTGTACTTATAACAGTTGGACCTAAATGGAAAAAATAATCTCCAGTGGCAGAGGAAGACGAAACATTAACTAGTAGCGCAACATAAATGTCACCGGAAGTTTGTGCAGTAAATGTTTTATTTACATCTTCCCCAGTGGCGATTAGTGATACTTCATTTCCAATACCAGATGAAGCATAACCCGAATAAGATATTGTTGAAGCAGTTACAGTTATAAAGTTTGATGTCCCACTGTGAGCAGTATAACCGTTTGCTGTGAGAAGAGTCGTTAAAGTATAATCAAAATTTTCATTAACCAAATAGGGCGTTAATGTCATTGTCACTGGCACAGCCAGTACGTCATCAGCAACAGTAAAATCATCAGGATAATCATAATAACCGTCAGCTGTCACTGTATAGTTGTAAGTACCGTTCGCAAGGTCAACAGTGGTAATACCGCTTGCATTTGTGGCAGTAAGTGCGCCGGGGCCTTCAACAGTAACAATTGCGCCTTCTATTGGGTCAGTGCCATCGGTCACAGTGAAAGTGACCGTATATTTAATGGCCTCGAATTCAACAGTAACATTTGCGGCGGCCAGTAAATTTTCTAAAGTATAATCGTTCGTTGTATTTCCTTCAACCACAACGGTATTGTTTTTCCATTCTTTAACCTTGTAACCACCATCAGGGGATGCCGTAAATACAACATCTTTACCCGCATCAATCATGTCTGTTGAAGCAATTGGTGTGGCATCAACAGTTGCAGAAATATCACCGTTTGCTCCGACAACACTGAAAGTAACCTGGTAGTTTGATGCAGCTGCTGTTACCGTTCCGCTGCAGGTCACTGTCTTATCATCTGCCGGGGCTGACGAAGCTGTAATTACCCTGTCATTATAGTCGCCGGCCGTTAAAGCTTCTACTAACCGAACATAAATGGTAGTTTCACCCACAGTTCCCCCTGATTGGGTCAATACAATCGGGCTGGTCGTAAAACCGCTGCCGCTGGTCTCTGAAATTTCATATTTTGGCACTGACTTAGAAACACTTGGAGTGATTGTAATATCAGTGGCCAGATTAGCGCCGCTGATGGTAAAGGATTGTTCATCAGATGGGCCAAAACCTTCGGTATAGCCAAAACCGGTTAACGTAGCTGTGCTAACAGTGACTGATGGAGCGGGCGTCCCAGTTATTGAAATATCATCAATTCCATAGCCAATACTTCCGCTTGTGCCTGCTTCATAAAATTTAATTTTAACTTGAGTGCCATTGTAACTGCTAAGATCAATAGGTGTTTGTGCAGTCATTGTACTTGAGGCAGGCAAAATTTCTCCAAGCACTGTCCAATCGTCGCCATTATTTATTGATATATCAATTTTAATGGTGTTTTCAGCTGCATTGGCACCGCCATAAGTTCTAGCTTTGTAATTAAGTGTTTCAGCAGAATAATTATTAAAATTCATTGCAGGAGTTATGGTATAAGCACCATTAGCAACAACTTGAACATATGTTGTTCCCGCCGTTAAATTATCAGTCCAATCACCGAATCCAGTAAAGTCCGTTCTAACGGGGGTTATATTAACTTGCCCCCATCCAAAATTTGATAAAAGTGCGAGTCC
>JAZDMF010000052.1:0-11938 GCA_043801235.1 Bacteroidota bacterium
AAATACATCTGCCGCAACGGTGAAAATAAATTCAACATTGGGAATGGCCAGATGCCTTATATACTCAGCATTATCGCCACTATAATGAGGGATATTGTCTTTAAGAAAGCTGAAGAAAGCATTGCCTGAGTAACTGGTTTCCATATCTTCGCCACCTTCTAACCCAACAGAAATAATTGAACCTAGATTCCAGTCAACATAGTGCAAGGAACTATCTATGCCAACTGAATCTATATTTGTTTCCCAGTAATTGAACCGGATCAAAACCTGGTATAATTTACCATTAACTCCGGAATACCATTTTACATTAAAGGCACTTGTGGCATGAAATACTGCGGGTTGGCCCGGAACAGGTTTTGTTATGCTGAACGTATGCACCAGAGGAGTCTGAGAATATATCAGTTTGCCGCTTTTTTTGTTTTTAATGTTCAGTTTATATATTGCATTTTGATCAAGTGTATCCAGATAATCAGGGCATTTATATACAACTTGTTCAGGATAATAGAAAACACCAGGTTCTTTATTATAAATTGTTGTAGTATCGAAATTTAAAGTACGCTTGTAAACATTATCTATCCATTCCTCCATTGATACTTCAAGGTTATTGCCATAGGTGCATGAATCAGGGTTTGCAGCCATGGTAAGTGCATTGCCGGCACCAAGAAAAGCCTTGTTGATCTTAACATAATGAACACTGTCAGTCTGGTTCAGCAGGCAATATACAACGGTAATGTCTTCCCATCCGGCATTTATATCGAAATCGGTACTGCAACTATATATAAAGGAAGACAGGAAAACAGCAAACAGAATTTTTTTCATTATATGAATTTGACAAAGCAAAGGTAAAATAACTTTGTCAAATAATCATATTGTATTCAAACATATATAAAAAATGTTTGGGAGTTCTGTTATACCGATACGTAACAGGTTGATAAATTTTTTCTCTGATTTATGTTCCCATCGGCATAACTCGTTCTAATCATCTTTTGCAAATCTGACAAGAACGAGTATAAAACAAACGCTTTAACCTGTCCGTCAGCCAACAATTATTTTTCCGACGGCAACAATCTGTTTTTCCCCTTTTAACATATAAAAGTACATTCCGGGGAGCAGGTTATTTTTATAAACCCTGAAAATATCACCCGAAATATTTTCTGTCTTTCTCACTTCTTTACCCATTAAATCGAGAAGAATTAAGCAATATTTCTCTGTCTCATTTTTCCCTGAAATAACAAAGGTTATGTAATCATTGAACGGGTTAGGGAAAACATTCACATCAATTGTATTGTTATATATTTCAGGTTTAACAGCTACGACAATATTTGTATCATTCACAATATTCCACACCGTGCCTGTAAACACAGGGGCATTAGAATCAAAAATAATTTCAGCATGGTTTTCAATCAATGTGCCTTGAGTATTACCTTGTTTCTGGTGGACTTTGAACTTTACAAAACCGTGACTGGCGGGTTCATTTATATTGCTGTCAGGTAACAAAATATTATTAAATGTCCATTTCAATATACCCTGTCCATAGATTTCAAAAGTATAGGGATGACTGCCTGCCCCTGTTTCTATTGCAGTAACATCTAAATATTCTGATAAAGTATCCCTGATTACTACTTTAAAGGCAGTATCATTTCCGGTGTTCTGGAAATTAATTTGATATTCAAGTATATCAGAAGAATCTATATAATGGTATTGAGTTAAACCAACGGGTTTTACACACTTTTCATTCGGATCGTATGAAGCGGATATTTCTCTGCAGTCAATTTCTACATTATAATCAATATCATCTTCAGGGATCAAAATAATTTGTCCTAATGAATTACCGGTAGTGTCGCCGCAATCCTCAACCGTTTCCTGCGGGTGGCTGTTGCCCGGATGTCCGGGACGCTGGTCTGCTTCAAGCCTTATTGCATTTCCATTGGTCGGCCAGCAGATAATCAGGCTGTCGCCTCCATCAAGCTGGAATTGTCCGGTAAAAACGAGTACATTATTTTCATAAATTCTGTAATCACTTGGATTCTGCATGTCTCCGGTGCCCGAATCGCCTGTATTGTAAATAGTAAAACATGCTAAACTATCATTAACACATATACCTTCTACGCTAACGCTTGAATGGTCCCACGTACTATCAGGCGGAAAACATAATGTATCAGGATATATTCGCGCTTCAATGCAATGTGTACTGCCTACAACTGCATTACATGAAACTGTGGTAGTGATATAGAATGAACCACATTGAAGAGGATTTAGAGTTCCTATGTCAAAAGTATAAACATTACCATTTTGCGAAGTCCACGGCAAAGTGCTGCTTACAGGTGTCACAACAGTATCAAACTCAACCTCAATATATACATTATTGGCAGGGATTGTTCCGTTATTACAGTAATATACGGTATAGTATGAAGTGCTGCAAGGCCTTAACATCCAAGTGGAAATATCAACATTCAGATAAGCACATAAAATATTCGCTTTTACTGCAAAATCGTTTGCATCTGATGAATCGTACTGCGCCAAGGTTACTGTATAATAATCCGGCGAGGAAGGGCATCCCAGTCCCCATAAATTATTTAGGGGAATTTGAGAAACAGTATAAGTTCCTGTATCAAGAAACACACTATAAAATCCATTTGAATTAGTTGTGGCATAAAAAGGAATAGGATCTACTTTTACCATCCAGTTGGATAACTTATATTCTCCTGAATCCAAATTACAGTTGAGATTTAAATCCTGAAAGATATTACCGGAAATAATCCCATAGGGCCCTAAAGTAAACCTCCAGGCTTCATTAGTGGCAGCCCATGCTCCTGTATTTCTTCCCGGGGGAGTAACACCATTGGTGCCTGAAAAATCCTGTATGCCGATTACGGCAACTCCTCCATTCCATGTAGTACACAGGGGTTTATTTTGCATATATACATCAATGTTATTTAAAGATTCATATAAAACTATCTGCTGTGTAGCCAATAAAGAATTGCAGCTAAACATTGGTATATTATACCAGCTTATTACAAATTTTCTGTAAGGAGCCGAATCGTAAATTGCATAATATACACTTCCGCCGACTCCCGGATTCATATCGTGATAAGGGCTGAAAATATACGGGCCTGTACTTCCGCTAATAATATTTGAGTCGGGACATGTAGCAGTGTATGACCAGGCACAGTATGCGCCTGCATTTAATGTACTGAATGATACACAACCATTGCCTCCTATTACAATTTGGTTATAATTATTTCCATAAAAGAAAAAGTTAAACGGAAGATTAATAACATTGCTCCAGATGTCATCTGTATTCATAAGAACATTTGTACCGGTATTATAAGGATATGGATTATAGGGAATGGATAATGCAGCATATTGTGCATTTGCCTTAAATGCTGCTGCAAATAAAATAATCAGAATAATTGTAAATTTTTTCATTTTTTCCGTCAGTGATTATAGTGCTGACTCCGCACTTTTAATTTATAATTATTTTTCCCATTGCAATATCTTCTTTTCCGTTGTGCAATTTATAAAAATACATTCCGGATGGCAGTTTATCTTTCCTGAAATTAAAAATATTACTTTGAATATTATTAATCCGTTTCACTGTTTTTCCCATAAGGTCATATAGTATAATACTGTATTGCTCATTCTTGTTCATGCCGGTAATAACAAAGGTTGTATAATCATTAAACGGGTTCGGGAAAACTTTTACTTCTATGGAATTATTGTAAACAACCGCTTCAATGGAAGTCATAGTATCGATGTCATTTACGATGTTCCATACCGTTTCGGTAATTACAGGTGCATTAAAATCGAAAATAATTCCTGCCCTGTTTTCTATTAATGTTCCTTTGGGATTATCATCAATCTGGTGGACTTTGAACTTAACAAAACCGTGGCTGCCCGGTTCGTTTACATTGGCGGCAGGTAACAAAATACTGTCCAGCGTCAATTCCAGTATCCCTTGTCCGAATATTTTAAAAGTATAGGAATGGCTGCCTGCTCCTGTTTCAACGGTTGAAATATCCAGATATTCTGATAATGTATCCATGATTATTACTTTAAAGGCAGTATCAGTACCTGTGTTCTGGAAATTTATCTGATATTCAAGTATGGTTGTCGGATCAATATAATGTAATTCAGTTAATCCCGTGGGTTTTACCAATTTTTCGTTTGGGTCAACCGATCCGGTTATTTCTCTGCAATCAATTTCTACATTAGCATCAATATCATCTTCGGGAACTACAATGATTTGCCCGAAAGACGCTCCTGTGGAGTCTCCGCAGTTCTCTATAGTTTCCTGCGGATGGCTGTTTCCAGGATGCCCCGGTCTCTGGTCTGCCTCTAATCTTATGGCGTTTCCATTGGTTGGCCAGCAGATAATAATACTATCACCGCCTGCCAGCTGAAATTGCCCTGTGTAAACCAATACATTATTTTCATAAATTCTGTATTCGCTTGGGCCATCCATATCTCCTGTAACCGGGTCTCCTGTATTGTAAACAGTAAAACACGCTAAACTATCGTATAAGCATTCACCTTCAACTGCAACACTTGAATGGTCCCACGCTGTATCAGGCGGAAAGCATAATGTATCAGGATATATCCTCGCCTCAATGCAATGTGTACTACCCATAACAGCATAACAGGAAACTGCGGCAGTTATCTGGAATGAACCGCATTGAAAAAGCGAAAGTGTTCCAATATTGAATGTGTAGACATTACCATTTTGCGAACTCCATGGCAAAGTGCTGCCTGTGGGTGTTACGACTGAATCAAATTCCACTTCAATATATACATTATTTGCAGGGATTGTTCCATTATTGCAATAACTTACTGCATAATAAGAGTCCATGCAGGGTCTTAATGCCCATGTTGAAATGTCAACGTTCAGTAATGCACATAAAACATCAGCTTTAATTGCGAAATCATTACTATAAGATGTGTCATAAGTTGATGTGAAATTCACAGTATAATAATCTGGTGAAACAGGACATTCCAACCCCCATAAATTATTCGGTGTATATTGCATAACTGTATATGTTCCCGTATCGACTAATATTGCATAAAGTCCATTAGGATTGGTTGTAACATAAAAAGGTCCTGGGTCTATTTCAACTAACCAATTGGATAATTTATTTTCTCCTGAATCTGAAATACAATTTAAATTTAAATCCTGAAAAATATTACCTGATATAACATTTAAATTTTTTGCTTCAAGAAAAACACCTGAATCAAACACCCCGTCACCGGCATCGCCGATAGCAATTTTAATATGATAATTTTCGCCGGGGGTAACTGCGCACATAGCAGTTAAAACAGTTGTAAAACCGTCATAAACAATTGTTGTTCCGCCAATGACCTGGTTATCTACATAATATTGCTGATAGGAAGGGGTAACATTATTAATGTTATCAATTGAAACAGGTAAAGCAGTACCCGGAATAAGAGCAATATTCACGGCATTATTGGTAAATGGTCCGTTTAACCCCTGTCCGCTGACAAATAAACCAAATACATCATTAAAAGACGAGCTAACATATTCAGGGTATTCTTCTGAGCCAAAAACATAACGGAGCACGAATAAGTTACCGCTGGGAATGAAATCAAACTCTAAAACAGAGGCATCATAAATAGTATAGCTGGGAATTAATGCCTGCAAATCAGGATCGCTACCAACAGCCATATCAGTTGATGCAAAATTTGATGCAGGGGCTGGAATATTTATAATGTCTCCGCTTGACAGGCAGATACCCTCATTTAAACCCAAATTAGTTGTATAACCATTGGTGAAAGAACCAATTGCCTGTAAGTTTCCGGAATATGTAATATTAAAAACAGAATCAGCTCCTATTAAAAAATTTTCAACTAATTGCTGAGGAGTTGGGGCAGTGCTTACAACCAACTGAGCGTTTGTATTAAATGCTGATACTATAAAAAACCCAATTCCGAATATCTTAAGTTTTGTTTTCATGGAAATATTTTAAAAATCGTATAAATATAGTAAATAATAAACCCGATGTCAAATTTTTTTAAACTTTTTGTTTCAACAGCAGCAAATACTTTTCAAAGATTTTATTATGCAATAACATTTTCATAGCTTTGCAGTCTCAATTCCTATTCGTAAATATAAAAATATGACAGCACTTCGCGTGGTTAATAAAGTAACCACTCATGTTCTGAAAGAAATGAAACAGCAGGGCGAAAAAATTGCCATGCTCACGGCATACGATTATTCAACCGCAAGGATTCTTGACAGCGCCAAAATTGATGTTATCCTTGTTGGTGATTCAGCCTCAAATGTTATGGCCGGTCATAAGACTACTCTGCCTATTACACTCAATGAAATGATTTATCATGGATCATCTGTTACAAGAGCAGTATCGAGGGCGCTTGTTGTTGTCGATCTTCCTTTCGGCACTTACCAGGGAAATTCAAAAGAAGCGCTTAATTCAGCCATACGCATCATGAAAGAAACTGCTGCCGATGCGGTAAAAATGGAAGGAGGAAAGGAAGTGATTGAATCCATTGACAGGATATTGTCGGCAGGAATCCCTGTAATGGGGCATCTTGGTTTAACGCCTCAGGCTATTCATAAATTCGGCACATATGTAGTTAGAGCCACCGAGCCTGATGAGGCAAACAGATTGCTTGCCGATGCTGAACTCCTTGAAAGTGCTGGTGTTTTTGCCATTGTGCTGGAGAAAATTCCCGCAAAACTTGCCGCCCAGGTTACCCAAAACCTGAAAACACCAACCATTGGCATTGGCGCCGGAAGTGAAGTTGACGGGCAGGTACTGGTGCTTCATGATATGCTTGGAATCACACAGGAATTCTCGCCACGCTATTTGCGTCGTTATCACAACCTGTACGAAGAAATAAAAGGTTCCGTTGAAGCATATATCCGTGATGTGAAATCGGTCGATTTCCCTAATGAACGCGAGCAGTATTAGTGTTCAGTCATGTTTTTCCTTTAACGAAAATTTCACTTATCTTGACTTTTAAAAGTTTTTTTGTGTTTTGAATTTTTCTTGAGTCACTGCTTTTAATAAATATATCACCAAAACATGGATTACCAGGGAATAGAATCGCGTATATTGTTTGAAGACAACCATCTCCTGGTTTTAAATAAAAAACCCGGAGAAATTGTACAGGGCGACAGGACCGGCGACATTCCGCTGAAAGATATGCTGACTGTATACCTGAAAAAAAAATACAACAAACCAGGCAACGTGTTTGTGGGAGTGGTCCACCGCATTGACAGGCCTGTCAGCGGAGCTGTAATTTTTGCAAAAACCGACAAAGCTCTTTCCCGCATCAGCAAAATGATTCACGACAGGCAGATCAGAAAAATATACTGGGCCATTGTTAAAACAAAGCCTGATAAGGACTGCGGCATGCTGAAGAGCTATTTGTGGAAAAACCAGGAGAAAAATAAATCATTTGCCGTTGAGGCTTCGCAGAAAGATGCCCAATATGCAGAACTCGAATACAAAGTAATTGGAAAAAGCGATACATATTTTTTACTCGAAGTAGAATTGCATACAGGAAAGCATCACCAGATACGCGTTCAGCTTTCCGAAATTGGATGCCCCATCCGCGGTGATTTAAAATACGGTTACCATCGGTCAAATCCCGATGGAAGCCTTAGTCTTCATGCACGCAGGATTGAATTTATGCATCCGGTTAAAAATGAAAGAATATTTATAGTCGCCCCGACACCTTCCGATAATGCTTGGAGCTACTTTGAAAAGAATCAGCAACTCACCTGACGGGAAATTTTATTATTTTTGTTTTTATTAAAATGTGTATGAAAAAATTTTTTTTTATTTTTCTGTTTTTTTTATTTTTCTACGGCCTTGTCTCAGCCCAGTATTACAACATCGGGCAGGATCCTGCTTCTGTAAAATGGTTGAAAATTAAAAGTGAAAATTTTACAATTATCTATCCGGATGACTTCACAACTCATGCCGAATATCTGGCAAATGCACTGCAATACGTGCGTGATTACGGCACACTGACACTTGGGCACAAGCCCAAACATCTTACAGTAATTCTTCATAACAGCACTATCGTTCCCAATGCATTTTCATTATGGGCGCCAAAACGCAACGAATTTTTTACCTGTCCGCCACAAAACAATTATGCACAGGACTGGATTGAACAGTTGGCTGTGCACGAATACCGCCACATTACACAAATGGACATGCTTAACAAAGGTGTTACCAAAGTGCTCACATTTTTATTAGGTCAGCAGGTAACGGTTGCCGTACTGGGGCTTTTCGTTCCGATGTGGTTCATGGAAGGCGATGCCGTATGCACAGAAACATTGCTAAGTCATTCCGGCCGCGGCCGCATCCCTTCTTTTGAAATGAAAGTTCGTGCGCAGGTTCTTGAAAAAAAAATGTTTACCTACGATAAAGCAGTTCTCGGTTCATACAAAGATTTTGTTCCCGAGCAGTATAATTTCGGTTATGAAATGGTTGCTTATTCACGAAAAGTTTTCGGACATTTTTTATGGCAGAATGCAATGGAAATGACAGGGAAATACCCTTTCCTTATAACACCTTACAATAAAGGTTTGAAAAAGGTTTGCGGAATGGGTAAGAATAAGTTATACCAATTTGTATTCACAAAACTTGATAGTGCATGGACTGCTCAGAAAACAAGCACAATCCTTACATCTTTCAAACCGGTAACTGCAGATGAAAATAAAATTTATACAAATTATAAGTTCGCTCATTACATCACAGATTCCATAATATTAGCAGAAAAAAGTGGCATGGACGATATCGCGCGCTTTGTTATTATTGATAAACAGGGTAATGAAACGAAAATACATACTCCCGGATTTTATTCATACGAAAGCCTTTCAATTACGAAGACACTTGATCCAGGTAATAGTGGCAGTAAGGAAAAGAACAGTCCCAATTCATTTACCACCGATAATCTTTCTTTGTCAAATAATTTAATGGTATGGGCCGAACGCAAATTTGATAAACGCTGGGGTTTACGCGACTTTTCAGTGATAGTGACTTATGATTTCAACAGCGGCAAAGCAAAAGAAATAACAAAAAAATCAAGATATTTTGCTCCGTATCTTTTCCCTGACGGAAAAAAAATTGTTGCTGTTGAGGTTGATGAAACCAGCAAAAGCAGCCTTGTTATTATTGATGCTGTTACAGGGGATGTGATAAAGAAAATATTTGCCGGCGATAGTGAAAACCTGCTGACACCTTCTGTTTCGTCTGATGGAAAAACAATCATTGTTGTTCTTTTTAATGGAAATGGAAAAAGTATTATTGCCATTAATATAGAATCAGGAGGTCGCAAAGTGTTATTGCAGCCTTCATTTAAAGAAGTGACCAATCCGATGTTGTATAAAAATTATCTTTTCTATAATGGAATATATTCAGGCCTTGATAATATTTTTGCGCTGGATACCCTCAGTAAAAAAATCTTCCAGGTAACATCGGCTCTGTACGGGGCAAATGATATTGATATTTCATCCGACGGGAAGAAAATTATTTATTCAAATTATACGTCCGATGGGTATCAGATAGTCCAGGCGGCATTCGATACTTCTCAGTGGATTCCTTTAGAACAGGTAAAAGATAATGCTCTTAATTTATATAAGGATTTGTTAATTCAGGAAGCCGGAGTGGTTGACTCAGCAAACATTCCTGCCAGCCATTATGAACCTAAGAAATACAACAAACTATTGCATTTGTTCAATCCTCACAGCTGGGCTCCGTTAGCCATTGATGCAGGCAATATGACCGTTCATCCCGGTTTTTCGCTTATGTCACAAAACTACCTTGGCACTATGGTTTCCACCCTGGGTTATAATTATAGCATTAACAATAAGGCCGGAAAATATTTTGCAGATGTTAGTTATTACGGATGGTATCCTGTTCTGAGCCTGAAATACGAATATGGAAAAGATGTTCTCTTTAAAGATTCAGCCGACGTTTCTCAAAATTATTCGTGGAATAGCTCCGATCTGAAATTTGGCATCAGCCTGCCTTTGCGATTTACCAAAGGCTGCAATATTTTTGGATTTAACCCCGGTATTTCAACACATATTGTAAGAACCGATGATGTTCCGGAAATAAATGGAATTACAATTTTTGATAAATTCAATGTGATGAATTACAGTTTTTCTGCATTCAATCAGGTGAAATCAGTGGAACGTGATATGAGACCCCGCTGGGGACAGGCAGTACAGCTTGTTTATAAACATACACCTTTTAACGGCGCTGATCTTGGTGCAATATTTTCCGGTGAATTCTCATTGTTTTTTCCGGGCATTGCAAGGCATCACAGTTTTATGATTTCTGGCGGGTATCAGAAAAAAGATCCGGGTACATATTCATTTTCCGATCTTTTATTTTATCCCAGAGGTTATGCAGATCAGTTCAATGATGAACTGAAAAGCATCCGCTTTAATTATAAACTGCCTTTATGTTACCCTGATTTTAAAATAGGTTCCCTGTTATACTTCAAGCGTTTTAAAGCAAATCTTTTTTACGATTATGCAGAAGGAAATACAGGTATTGATTATAAATATTATTCCTCCACAGGAATTGAAGTGACAACTGATATGAATGTTCTGCGCTTTCTTTTCCCTGTTGACCTGGGTGTTCGTTCAACATATATGCCTGATACAAAAAAAATGAATTATGAATTTTTAATAGGTATGAATTTTACAGGATTTTAAAATGAATACCATTATAAAAATAATCATATCGGCTTTCGCTGTCATCATTACTTCATACATTCTTCCGGGAGTAAAAGTTGATGGATTTCTTACCGCTCTTATTGTAGCAGTAGTCTTATCAGTTTTAGACAGTTTTGTGAAACCTATATTGGTTCTGTTGACAATTCCAGCCACTTTTTTTACATTCGGCTTATTTTTGCTTGTTATAAATGCAGCAATAATCATGTTTACAAGTAAACTTGTTAACGGTTTTAATGTTGACGGATTCTGGTGGGCGCTGGTTTTCAGTATTATTCTTTCTGTAATCCGTGCGCTGCTTGAAAGTTTTGATAAAAAAGACGGTAATACATGAACCCATCATAATTAAAAACCACCTGTCCTTTTATTTTTTTTACAGATGGCATTGCAAAATAAAATCAAATTTTAATACCTATTCAATTTTTGCGGCTACTTTTTTCGCAACATAAGTAATGGTAATATTTCCGCCAAGATGAGTGGCATTTTTCAGGCTGCTGCTTATTTCCCTTTTAAGTGTAATATTTGCATCGCCGGGTTTAACGTCTTTCAAAAACTCGGGCTTTATTTCAATGCTTGTAGCGCCTACCATATCTGTAGATGATGAACAGTTCGATAAATCTTTTCCTTCAAGAGAAACATACACGCGTTCACCATTCTGAACAGGACTGCCTGTCCAGCTAACTTTGAAACCTTCCCTTTTATTTATTGTTGCAGGATATTCGCTGATTACAATGGGATCGATAGCAGCCGAATTTGTATAAGTTTTGTTTTCGGTATCGGTAAAAACAAAAGTGTGGGTTTTTAAAGCTTCGGTTTGCTGATTCGTTTCGTAGAAAGTACCTGAGAAAATATTTTTCCCCATGGCCATTTCCTGTCCGTTAAAAGTTATACTGCTCGGCTTTACTAAATTTAAAGTTGTGCCTGCAGAACCTCCGAAACGAAAAAATGCTGTAGCGGTAAGTTCCATGTCCCCTGCGTCATACGTAATAGAATAGCCCTGGTATATTTCGGTTTGTTTCACAGTATCCGAATTTGCTGTTTCGTTCGATACACAAGCCGATAAAAAAAGAATAATAAAAAATGTGAATAATAATGATGAGAATTTTGTTTTCATGACTTTGATGTTTTTATGTATAGCAAAATTAAATAAAAAAGATTATTGTAGCAAATGTGCGGTTATTCAATCAAATTCTCTGCCAAAAAAAG
>JAZDMF010000336.1:0-12974 GCA_043801235.1 Bacteroidota bacterium
ACCCATGGAGTTTCTTCAAGCATAAGCGATTTCAGATCTTCATTTTTTTCAAGATTTGAAAGCAAGGCATCAGGCGTAATTGTTTTCCAGCTGTCGAACACGGCTTTTATTTTAGGATGCGAGTTTGCAATATGTGTTGCAATGCTGTTTGCATAGAAGCGGCTGAAAGTTTGTTCTGAACACTCATACGGATATTCCATCATGTATGGAAGAGCCTGTATTGCATACCAGGCAGGATTAGAAGTAAATTCAAGAGTCAGCTTATGACTTTTTAAGGTGGTTGATGATTTTGAATTTACCAGTTTTGTGAATGTGAAATTTTTAGTTTCTTTTCCGCGGACAGGCAAAGGCATGGTTTCGGTAACCAGCATGCGGTTATTCAAAACGGGTATCACCATTTCTTCTCCATCGCTGTATGCCCCCGATTTTGCAACTACCTTGTATTTGATTGCACCAATTCCTTCTGGAATTTCAATGTCCCATGTCAGCGCATCACTTTCGCCTTTTGAAGCGGTGAATGTTTTCAAAGCATTCATGTTCTTGCAGGAATCATCTATCGATTTCAGGGTGATAGCATCAAAAAGGAAAAGCTGCGCCTGCCCTGTCAGTTCTTTTTCTGTAAGGTTAGAAACTTTTGCTGTGAAACTGATCTTATCATTTTCCCTGAAGAATCTGGGTGCATTAGGAACTATCATCAGGTCTTTTTGAGTAACAATTTCCTTCTGTATCTGGCCAAATTTCAGGTCTTTGGTATGAGCAAGAGCCATGAACTTCCATTTGGTAAGCGATTCGGGAATGGTAAATGAAATAACAATGTTTCCATCTTCATCAGTTTTCATCTGTGGATAGAAAAAAGCTGTTTCATTAAAATTGGAGCGGGCCTCAACAGTAGTTAAATCGGGGTCGTATGCTATGGATTGCGAAAAGGGAAGAAGTTCCCCGCTTCCGTCAGTGTTACCACTTATTGATCTTTCCGCCTGTTCTTCACTCACTTTGGTGATGTCTTCATTTTTTTTGTTATCAGCATCATCATAATAGTCCGATTTTTCTTTATCGTATCCGCCTTTAGCAGCAAATTTTACTCCTGCTGATACGGTTGATAATTCATCGGCTGCAAGATCGTAATTGCCTTCATAATCTCCGTATCCCCTGTAATAATAACCGTAATAATATTCAAAGCCGAACCAGTTCAGTCGTTCATACTTGCGGTACACAGGATAAGGATAAGTTTCTTTGCTGAAAGAATATTGCGATGAAGAATTGTCATTAAAGCTCTGGTATCCGCTCCAGTATAAATCAGAGTAAAAAGTTTTCAGCACATTGAAATACCAGTAGTTTGCTTTATAGGCATCGAGCGATGCGTCGTACATTGTGGCAAGCAGTTCAGCTGCCACTTTATCGCCGTTCGGACCTTTGATTTTTATTTTCCATTCTTCTTCCTGCCCCGGCAGCAGTTTATCCCTGAAGGTTTCAAATTCTATATCCAGATCCTTATTGGTCCAGGGAACAATGACAATTTCCTTATTTGTAAACAGCCTGTTATGTTTGATTGTGAAGAGGTGGATGGCAAAATTACCACGGTCTTCTTCGGTTACGGGGATTTCAATAAGTTTTTGTTCCCTGCTGAGAGTTATCCATTTTTTAGAAACTATCTTGTCGTTCTTTTCAATTTCATAATAGAATTTTGTCGAATCATCTTTTGTTCCAATTATGAACGAAGCATTCTCGCCGGGTTCCACGTTATCCTTTACCATTGTAAAGTAACTGATGGCATTGTCGGGTGTTTGCGTTTCCTTTGTGCCGTACACCTTGAAATATGTGAAATATTCAACATCTTCGCCATAAGCATCCTTGGATTTGGCTTCCAGTATATAGGCTCCGGGCTTCCAGTCGGACAGATCTTTTATTTTAATAGTTGAATCCTTCGGAGTTTCAAAAGTTGTTTCAAAAAGCTTGGTGTCCTTTTCCCATTTGTACATATTGTTTTCATCATCATACAGATCGTTGGGAAAAGCAATGTAGTATTCGTCTTTTGTCATAACGAATTTATCAGGCCGGCTCCAGTTGCGGCTGCGGAACACTTTATCGGGTTGTTTTAATTTATAAATGGTTATCGTTCCCTTTGTAGCTTCTTTCTCGCCGCTAAGATTGGTTGTGTAAAGATTGAATTCGTTGGTTCCGGTTTTTTCAACATCCGTTGGAATATAAACCGAAAGGTTCAGTGATTTGTACCCTACCATAACGTATTTCTGTGTTGAATGAGTTTCTCCGTTAATATCGGTAACATCGGCATAAACGGTGTAAGTGAACGTTGGATTATATTTTTTAGTGATACTCAAATCGGGCAGGGCCTTGAAGGAAACCGTGAATTCCCCTTTTTCGTTGGTCGTTGTTGTTCCGTTTGTAATTTCCATCTGATTGGAAGTAGGATAATAACCTCTCCACCAATACCACCAATAAGGGAACGATGCAGTACGCACTACACGGTACGTAACATCAGCGCCATCTATCACATTTCCTGCGTATGCTTTTGCTGTACCTGTAACGTTGACGGTTTCATTCAGTTTGTAACTTCCTTTAACAGGATTGATGGCAACAGAAAACTTCGGACGCTTGTACTCTTCAACAGAGAAATATGCGCTGCCGTATGCATCGGCTATATGCACCGATCCGGTAATGGCCGCAGGCGCAGTGAATGTACCTGTAAAAGTTCCGTATTCATTCGTTGTCAAACTCAGGTCGCTAACCTTTTGGTAATTGATATCATAAAAAGTAACTGTGGAATTTACGTTTGGAGCAATATCGGTAACATCGCCATCCTTATTTGTTTTCAGCATGATGCCTTTAAAATAAATGGTCTGCCCCGGACGGTATATTGCCCTGTCGGTAAAGAAAAATGTTTTATAGGGAATGCTGTAATCATAATCGTAGTCCTTATACTGGTAATAGCTCCCGTTAGAAACAAACCTGTCGTTGCCACTACTGAAGTCAATATAAAAATACTGGTAGTCACTAACCGGAGGGATTTCGAAATAGCCGTCTTCGTCGGTTACAAATCGTTTCCATTTGGTATATTCATATTCGCGGGTCAGGTAGTTGTATTTGTTTTCATAACATTGCGCCACTACCGATTTCATGGGTTCTCCGGTTTCGCGGTTGGTCACAAAAAAATCCATTGCATACTTGTCTTTGTAGCGGTTGATGCTGCAGATATCGGTTACCCAGAAATTTGAGTAAACAACAATTTGATCTGTTGTGGTGAATTCTTGTCCGTTGGTGGCAAGTATTACATAATATCCGTAAGAAAGCGCAGGAATTTTTATTTCGGCGGAATGGCTCTGATAGTCGCCATCATCAGGCAGTGTAACGCTCCACTCTTTTATTGATGTTTGTTTCAGGTATTGCTTCACGAGTTCCTCGCCGTAATATTTCCTTATCATTTTCTGGTCTTCTTCGTAAGTTATTTTAAGAATCCGCAAAGAAATATTGCTGACATTTTTGTAAGCCATTAAGGAGCGGAAAGGCTTGTTGGGCGCATTCCCGTCTTCGGTAGTCATGCTGATCGACTTTGATTTTATCTGGTATTTCAGGTTGGCGCAATTCTTTGCTCCGTCAGAAGAGGGATAAGCAGCCATGGCTTCTTCGCATTTTGCAAGGGCTTTTTTAACCATCCATTTATTTTCGTCTGACTGAAGTGGTTTGTATTTTAGTCCCTGTTCGTTATAATACTGAGCAATGGCATAGGAAACATCGGTGGAAGATGAAAATTTCGAAAACTTTATTTCAAGAACAAGAAGCGCCTGCAAATAAAGGCTGTCTTTGAAGTCAAGGATAGAATTTTTCTTAACGAATTTCAGTCGTTTCAGGTCCACATCAATTAGTGCGGAAGGATCGGCATCAGCAGCATGGAAACGTATAAGATCCTGTAGAATGATGGCAGCATAATATTTCAGCGATAACGAATCTTTGGAAGCAATGGTAAGTTTGGAAAAATTTCCGAACGATTCAAAGTACTCTTCCTTGTCTAGTTCAAATTTATATGCAGGCTTGGTAATTTCCGATTCATCGTTCATGAAGAAATCAACGGCGCGGTGCGCCAGCAGGTCATACAATGTCGGCCTGAATTTTCTTGAAACGGAATCTTGTACAATAATATCATCATAGGAATCGAGTTTTGTATCCTTAAGTTTTTCATAATCGTTCAGCGAGGCAACATAATTATTTACAACTTGTGTGAGCAGTTGTTTCAGCGTCCATGTTTTAATATCGGCCTCTTTATAGGCTACTGTTTCGGTGCGGCTAAAAATTTTGTACCTGTTCATTCCGTAATACCGCCAGTACATTTCGGCCAGCACCGAATGCAGTATTGGTTTTATTGGAAATACGGCTTCCCTGATTTCTGTATTCAGATTCGCAATGCTGGTATCGTACGAATCTTCCTGGTAATTGTTTTCAAGCTTCATTTTATAAAATATGGCTTTTACAAACTGAGGGGCATTGCTTTCTTCCCTGGCTTTTTTATACACGATCAGAACTTCTTCAAGGGCCGATTTGGTAAGGCCTTTACCCATCAGCGAATCAATTTTCTTCCACGATCTGTCGTAATCGTAATAGTTGAACGAAGCCGTGTTAATCACAGGGTTGTTTTTTTCTTTTACAGAAATTGTTTTATTTTCCGAAAGGTATTTACCACCAAATACCAATACGGCAAAAGCACAAATGATTAATGCAAGTTTTGTTTTCATAGCTGTTTATTTAATGATTGCAATTTAGAAATAATTTTCAGTGAAGTTGACATATGGATGAAAAAAACTCAGAAAATCCATAAATCAATAAAATGTCAGATGTTATTATTCTTAGAAAATTTCCACATTTAACATTTGCCATCTTACATCTGCCATAATTCCGTTTCAAAAGGGTTTCAATTTTCATAAAAAAAGCCCGGAAACACCGAGCTTCAGTAGATGAATAAAATTCCGGAAATTATAATGATTTTGATGTTACTGCATTCGCCAATCCCGAATACTTAATTAATTCAAGCTTTACAGTGCCTACTATGACGGCTGTCTGGGCAAGCAGCGGAACATGGTTTTTGTCGTCGGAAACCCAAATAGTCATTGGGTAAGTGTCGCTGAAAACATTTCCTGTAGCCACGCTTGGCTTGAATTTAATGGCTTTAAAAGTGCCCAGTCCGATGGTTATGTTTTCTTTGCCCAGGTAAATAATTTTTGAGGTATATACAGTATCGTCAATAAAGAAAGGCACAGGGAATTCCTGACCTGCTACCGCGTCAGTAAAATCAAGAGTGCGGGCATAATAAAACATTGAAATAATATCCTGGATATTTTCAGTGACAAAGGTATTGGTTGTGGTATTGTTTTTATTATTCACTGTTGTGGCAGTTTTTTTAAACTGGTTGAATGTAACATCCTGGCTTATTTTATAGCCGCCTTCATTCACCCTGCGTATAAATATCCATGGCACCAGAGCTTCTTCATCAATATAGGATTCATAGCGGTCAACAACCTTATAAAACAGATTGAATGTTCCTTTTGTCAGTCCAAGCCCGACAATATGATAAGTACTGCGGTTTGCAATTAATTTATTTTCATCCTTAACTTCAAGTTCGGCTTCGCCTGCAATAACTTTTCCGGTAAGAATGGCATCGTAATAAACTTTATAGCGGAGTAATTCACCCCGTATAAATGCATCATTCTTAACTGTCCGCAATGTTTGAGAAAAAGCAGAGGCCGCAACAAATCCTGTAAGAGCGGCCAAAATAAAAACTATCCTTTTCATAGCTTATGGTTTTTAGTTCGGTTAGCAAAAGACAAAAATTATTCCAAAAAGCAAAATGTCTCATAAACAAAGGCTTACGTTTTTTATAAATGAGGGTTTTATACTTATAACGGAATAAATGTATATATTTTATGAGTTCAAAAATAGGTATATGGATATAATGGTATAAGGAAATAGGGAAAAAGCATACAATTTATACCTTATACCATATTCCTGTATATCTTCATTTTATTTTGTACTGATTTAAACTTTCAAAGTACATTTTATATTACAATATTAACTATCTTTTTAGGAACGATGATTACTTTCTTGGGTTTGCTGTTTTGCAGCCATTTTTGCGCATCCTTGTGGATAAGCACATTTTTTTCAATCTCTGCAGGAAGCATATCTACAGGGAGTTCGATTGTAAAGCGCATTCTGCCGTTGAACGAAACCGGATAATTAAATGTGTTTTCCGCAATATAATCGGGGTTAAACACAGGGAATGCCGCCTGCGAAATGCTGCTGCTGTTTCCAAGATTGCTCCATAGCTCCTCTGCTATATGCGGTGCATAAGGCGATAGAATAATTGCCAGATCGCTTAATATTGCCCTTTTGTTGCATTTCAATTCCGAAAGTTCATTCACACAAATCATGAAAGTACTTACTGCCGTGTTGAATGAGAAGCGTTCAATATCTTCCTGAACCTTTTTTATGGTTTTATGCAGAACTTTTAATTCGTCTTTTGATGGTTCATCTTCAGAAATCCGGAAAATGTTATTGTTATCATGGTAGAGTTTCCATAGTTTGCGCATGAAACGAAACACGCCTTCTATTCCTTTAGTATCCCAGGGTTTATGCTGTTCCAGGGGGCCAAGGAACATTTCGTATAAGCGAAGTGTGTCGGCACCGTATTTTTCAATTAAATCATCAGGATTTACGACATTTAATTTTGATTTAGATAGTTTTTCATTTTCAATAAAACCACAATAAAAATTTTCATTTCCACTGTAAAGATTCCCATCCTCACAAATAAATTTTGCATTAACGAATTCGTTGGGATATCTTTTTTTTATTTCATCAATATCTAGTATATCATTATTTACACAGTTCACATCAATGTAACGTGATCTAAAATTACTGGAAGAATATTCTTTTTTCACAACAGAAATACCAAGATTAGCCTTTCGCGATAATTCAGCTAATTCTGATTTGGCACGTTCTACTTTAATCTCATCATCCGTATTAAGAATCATATTATGAGATTGCATTTGCAATTTATCTATAATTCCTTTTGAAATAAATGCAATCGGTAATCCAGTTGTCGTTGGCAATTCAATTGTCTGCGATCCATCTGTCAATGGTGCTCCTATTTGAATTCTTGGTATAGATATTATTGAAAAATAAGCGATACTTGATCGCCCCTGTATCATCCCTTGATTTATCAGCTTTTTAAAAGGTTCGTCTTTGCTAACCAAACCAAGGTCGAAAAGAAATTTATTCCAGAAACGCGCATACATCAGATGTCCTGTAGCATGTTCCGCTCCGCCAATATAGAGGTCAACGTTTTCCCAGTATTTGTTTGCTTCTTCTGAAACAAGTTCATTTGGATTTTTTGAATCCATATAGCGGAGGTAGTAAGCACAACTTCCTGCAAAGCCGGGCATGGTGCTGGTTTCAATGGGATGCCCTTCTTTTGTTTTCCAGTTCTTTGCACGTGCAAGAGGAGGTTCGCCTGTTTCTGTGGGAAGGTAGGCATCCACAGTGGGCAGTTCAAGCGGAAGGTCCGATTCGTCCATTGCATAAGGAATTCCTTCCTTATAATAAATCGGGAATGGTTCTCCCCAGTATCGCTGTCGGCTGAAAATAGCATCACGAAGGCGGAAATTTATTTTCCCATAGCCAAAGCCTCTTGCTTCAGCTTTCATGATAACAGCTCTGATGGCATCTTTGGGTTTCATGCCATCGATGAAGTTGGAATTTACTACTGATCCATCGTAAGAATCATATGCTTCCTGTTCAATATCGCCGCCTGCAATTACTTCTTTTATCGGCAGACCGAAGTGTTTTGCAAAAGCCCAGTCGCGGCTGTCGTGCCCGGGAACAGCCATTACTGCACCGGTTCCATAGCCCGATAGCACATAATCTGCAACCCAGATAGGAACTTCTTCTTTTGTGAAAGGATTGATAGCGTATGCGCCTGTAAATTCTCCGGAAATTCTTTTTACATCGGCCATGCGTTCGCGCTCGCTGCGGTTCATTGTTTCGTTAATATATTTTTCAACTGCTTCTTTTCTATCAAGAGATGTGATAATACTTACATATTCGTGCTCGGGAGCGAAGGTCATATAAGTAACTCCGAAAATTGTATCAGGGCGTGTGGTGAAAATTTCCATAAATAAACCAAAATGCCCTTTAATCGGAAATTTTATCATAGCACCTTCCGATTTTCCTATCCAGTTTCGCTGGATTTCTTTGATGGATTCCGACCAGTCAATGGTATCAAGGCCTTTCAGTAATCTGTCGGCATAAGCTGTTATACGCAGCGACCATTGTTTCATGGTTTTCCTGACAACAGGATGCCCTCCGCGAACCGAAAATCCTTCGCTTACTTCATCGTTGGCAAGTACGGTTCCCAGTGCAGGGCACCAGTTTACCATTGTATCGGCAAGATATGCCATGCGGTAATTCATTAATATTTCCTGCTTTTCTTTTTCGGGAAAAATTTTCCAGTCGCTTGCTGTGAATATTTTTATTTCGCTGCAGGCAGCGTCAATATTGCTGTTTCCGGATGTTTTAAATTCTGCAATAAGTTTTTCAATAGCTTCAGCTTTGTCCGTTTTTTTGTTGTACCATGATTTGAACAATTGGATAAAAGTCCATTGTGTCCATTTATAGTAAAATGAATCGCAGGTGCGCACTTCGCGGTCCCAGTCGTATGAAAAGCCAATTTTATCAAGCTGTCCGCGATAGCGGATAATATTTTTTTCAGTTGTAATTGCAGGATGCTGGCCGGTTTGTATGGCATATTGTTCGGCAGGTAATCCGTAAGCGTCGTACCCCATGGGATGAAGAACATTGAAGTCTTGCAGCCTTTTATAACGCGCATAAATATCGGAAGCAATATAACCCAGCGGATGCCCCACGTGCAGGCCTGCTCCCGAAGGATAGGGAAACATGTCGAGCACATAATACTTGGGCTTTGAAGATTTATTATCAGCTTTGAAAGTTTTATTTTCACTCCAGAATTTCTGCCATTTGGGTTCTATTTCCCTGAAATTATAATCCATCGTTTATTGATATTACTTTTTTAATTTGGTCGTAATGTAATGTTTATGGTCTGAAGTTGATGGTTTATAGCTCCCGATAACTATCGGGAGGTTTGGTTTAATGTTAAAGGTAATTTGGTATTTACCATATACTGTCGACCGAAGACTAAACTGGCTGCCAAAAACCACAAACCATATACTACTTAACAGTTTGCGAAGGTAGGAAAATTATTTGTTACTGGTTGCTCGTTACTGGTTGCTCGTTATGGGTTTATATTTGCACAAATTATATTTTTTTCCCTACAATTAAAAATTATAACAGGGCTGCATACTTCCATTGATGCAAGTATACAATGAGAGTCCCTAAATAATCTCATTTCTGAAATATACTCGTTCTTATCAGATTTGCTTGTCTGCCGACAAGGCAGGCAAAAGATGATTAGAACGAGCCATGCCGATAGGAATATAAACGTAAGAAAACATTTTACAAACCTGTTCCGTATCGGTATAATTACTAATTTTACCCGCACTAATTTATGGCAATGAATCACGAAAAATATTCGCAGCGCAGGCTTAAAACATCTTATGCATCGACAGTGGTGGGCATTACATTGGTGCTTTACATGCTGGGTTTGCTGGGACTTATCATTCTGCATGCAAACAAGCTTTCCGATTATGTGAAGGAAAATATTGGCTTTACCGTTTTTCTGAACGAAGATGTGAAGGAAGTGGATATTATTCAGTTGCAGAAAACCCTTGATGCGCGTGCATATGTAAAAAGTACGGAATACATCACAAGCGAAAAAGCGGCAGAGGATATGAAAAAAGACATAGGAGAAGATTTTATTACGTTTCTCGGCTATAATCCTTTGCCACCCTCGATAGACATACGATTTAAGGCCGATTATGCCAATGCCGACAGTTTGAACACTCTGCAGAAAGAACTTGAGAAAAACAGTTTTGTAAAAGAAGTATCGTATCAGGAATCACTGGTTTCGGGGGTAAATGAAAACCTGCGCAAGATAAGCCTCATCATTATTGGCTTCAGCGCTCTGCTTCTGGTAATTTCAATAGCACTTATTAACAACACTATCCGTCTTTCTGTTTTTTCAAAGCGGTTTTTGTTACGAACCATGCAGCTGATAGGTGCGACCGAAAATTTTATTCGGAGGCCGTTCCTTTTAAAAGGTGTTGTGCAGGGAATTATTGCTTCGGTTGTTGCAATAATACTGCTTGTTTTTACTTTGTATTTCGCACAGAAAGAAGTCCCCGAACTCGAAGAGTTGCAGGATGCTTTTTTGTTTATTAAATTATTTATCTTTGTCATGGTACTGGGCATAATTATTTCGTGGGCATCAACCTACCTTGCTGTAAGAAAATACCTTCGGATAAAAACCGATTATCTTTATTATCATTAAGAAATACTAATATGGCTGAAAAGAAGAAACCACAAACGGAACAAAAGAAACCACAGGCTGAGACCCAAAAGACCGAATTTGCTTTCGGAAAATTAAATTACAGGCTTTTGTTGATAGGACTCGCTTTTCTGTTGCTCGGATACATTCTCATGATTGGCGGCGGATCGGATGATCCGAATGTGTTCAGCCCCGCACTATTCAATTTCCAGAGGCTTACACTGGCTCCTCTTTTACTTATCACCGGATTTGTAATTGAGATTTTCGCCATTATGAAAAAGCCTAAGGAAAACAGTCAATGACATTCGTTGAAGCAATTATTATTGCTGTAGTTGAAGGTATTACCGAATTTCTGCCTATTTCGTCAACAGGACACATGATTATTACCCAAAACTTACTGGGAGTCCCATCTACAGAGTTTGTCAAAGCGTTTACTGTCAATATTCAATTTGGCGCTATATTATCAGTCATTGTGCTGTATTGGAAAAGATTTTTTCAAAGCATGGAGTTTTACTATAAACTTGCTGTTGCATGCCTTCCGTTAATTATTGCATACCTTTTGGAGAAACAAATAGATAGTATGCTGGGCAGTATTTTTATAGTGGCTGTTTCGCTTCTGGTCGGAGGTTTTTTTTTACTTTTTATTGATCAATGGTTTGACCGGCCTGAAAATGAAAAGACAGAACTGACATTTAAAAAAGCGCTCATGATTGGCCTATTTCAGATCATTTCTGTTATTCCCGGAGTATCCCGGTCAGCAGCTACCATTATAGGAGGGATGGCACAGAAATTATCAAGGAAGAATGCTGCAGAATTTTCGTTTTTTCTCGCAGTACCAACCATGTTTGCTGCTTCAGCTTTCAAATTGTTTGAGAATTATAAAATAATCACAACCGATAATCTGAACCTTTTATTGGTTGGAAACACAGTATCTTTTATTGTTGCAATGATTGCTATCAAAGCATTTATTGGCTTTCTTTCCAAATATGGCTTTAAGCTGTTTGGATATTACAGGATTATTTTAGGAGTTATCATTCTCATCCTTATGGCTCTTGGAATCCCTCTGCAAATTATCTGATTCATATGATTCCTGATTTTGAAAACGGAAGCGTACTGCTTATTGACAAGCCATTGCACTGGACATCGTTCGATGTGGTAAATAAAATCCGCTCACTGATAAAATACAAACGGAACATTAAAAAAATAAAAATCGGCCATGCGGGAACCCTTGATCCGCTCGCAACAGGCTTACTTATTTTGTGCACAGGAAAATTTACGCGCAGAATAGAAGAGTTCCAGTCATTTGAAAAAGAATATACAGGCACATTTTTCCTTGGGGCTTCAACTCCATCCTATGATCTTGAAACCAAGGTTACGGAAACAACAGATATTTCAGAACTTACTGATTCGGAAATAATTTCGGCTGCTGGCTTTTTCAAAGGGGGGTATGAGCAGTTACCTCCTGTTTTCTCGGCAAAAAAAATTCGCGGAGAAAGAGCTTACGAATTTGCCCGCAAGGGTAAAAAAGTTGAGATGAAGCCTGTCAGCATAATAATATCTGAGTTTATGATTACAGCGGTCAGATTACCCGAAGTGGATTTCAGGATACGTTGTTCCAAAGGAACTTATATCAGGGCTTTGGCCCGTGACATGGGCGAAAAATTAAATTGCGGCGCTTATCTTTCATCCCTCAGGAGAACACAAATAGGTAATTTCCACGTAGATAGCGCAATGAGCATGGAGCAATTTGAAGAAATAGTAATGCAACAAAATCCCTGATTTTTCGTTAAAACATCAAAGTTTGCTGTTTTTCACATTCGATTTAGGTTTTTTTTTGAAAAATATATGTGAAAAAAGTGGACTTCGCCTTTTTCATGTATTATATTTGCATTTCCGTAAAAAAAATTTGATAAAATCATATATAACTGATTTCCAATGAAATTATCTGAATTCAGATACCATCTGCCTCCAGAACTCATTGCAAGCTATCCTTCACCAAATCGTGATGAATGCAGGTTAATGGTATTAGACAGAAAAACACAAAAAATTGAACATAAGTCATTTAAGGATATTCTGAAGTATTTCGGCGATGGCGATGTTATGATCATCAATAATACAAAAGTTTTTCCTGCCCGTTTATATGGCACAAAAGAAAAAACCGGGGCAAAAATTGAAGTTTTTCTTTTGCGTGAACTGAATCATGATGCACGACTGTGGGA
Organism: Bacteroidota bacterium; assembly: GCA_043801235.1. Lineage (GTDB taxonomy): Bacteria > Bacteroidota > Bacteroidia > Bacteroidales > CG2-30-32-10 > DAOQAK01. The sequence goes on from JAZDMF010000336.1 coordinate 12,682, forward strand.
TGTGCTTGTGGATCCTGCCAGAAAAATAAGAATAGGAAACAAATTGTATTTCGGAGACGATGATTCACTTGTTGCTGAAGTTATTGATAATACCACATCACGCGGACGTACTTTGCGTTTTTTATTTGACGGCCCTTATCATGAATTTAAAAAAACCATTGAAAGCCTTGGTGAAACTCCGCTGCCGAAGCTGATAAAACGGGGGGTGCCCACCGCGCCGGGCGAGGTCCTGATCGTGAGCGGCTCGCAGCAGGGGATCGACCTCGTGGCCCGGGCCCTGTTGCAGCCGGGGG
>JAZDMF010000362.1:0-15558 GCA_043801235.1 Bacteroidota bacterium
ACGGTTTGCAACCCGACCTGATATCTGAAGTGATGTTCACATCAGGTAATGGATTTACAGTTACAATTACTTCATCGGCAGATATGCAATTTCCGTTGATGGCAGTAACCGTATAGGCAGTTGTTGATGAAGGTGTAACAAAAGCTGAAGCCCCATTGTCTCCGTTACTCCATATATAATTTGCCCCGCCCGATGCAGTAAGAATAACAGTTGAGCCTTCACAAACTGACGTATCTGATCCTGCATCTGCATCAGGAATTTGGTCAACGAAAACAGTTATCTGATCTGTAGCAGTACATCCGGCTGAATTAGTTACAGTAAGTATATAAGTTGTTGTGACAAGAGGCGCAGCTATCGGGCTTGGGATGCTATCATTGCTCAGGCTTACTGTAGGGCTCCATATATATTCTGCGCCCCCTGTGCCATTTAAAAATACCGACTGACCTGAACAAATTGTTTGATCCAGACCAGCATTTGCCATTGGATTCGCATTAACATTGACAGTTACATTATCATATGCTATACATCCATTTTCTGTAACAATCAAATAATAGATCGTTGTAGTATTCGGGGAGACGATAATATTTTGGTTATAACTACCTGTGCTCCACAGATAAGAGCTACCCCCCGAAGCAGAAAGTGCAGCATTTTGTCCGGCGCAAATTGTCTGATCGATTCCAGCCTCAGCGAATGGCAACGGATTTACAGTAATTGTTACGTCATCCGTACTTATACACCCCATATATGTGGCTGTTACGGTATAAGTAGTCGTAATCACGGGGCTTACCGTGATTACATTTCCCGTGTCATTGTTGTTCCACAAATAAACAGATCCCCAATCAGCAATCAGAACGATGCTTTGCCCTGCACAGATGGTTTGAGGTATTCCTGCATCGACGGGCTGAACAACAGTAAAAAAAATTATGCTAGGTGTGCTATATCCACAGCCATTAAAGGCAGAAACTGTAATAGCTCCGGACATGGCGGCACTAAAATCGACTGTGATTAGCGTATCTCCCTGTCCATCGATGATCTGTGCACCCTGAGGAACAACCCATAAATAACTTATAGCCCCCGATACTGGCGAAATATAAAAGTTTAATCCCGTTTGTCCCTGACATAAAGAAGAAGGTCCGGTTATCCCTATAATGTTCGTCATCGCCGGCAAGGACAAAAAGGATAATCCAATGTTATTTCCCAAATCAACGGAATTGTATATTTTATAATTTGCACCACCTATAGCATTAATATCTCTGATATGTATATTGAAACCAATAACTGTTCCCAAATATTTACTTACTATGGCCTGGCTCCCGTTCTCAGAAGACATTACAATGATATACGAAGTGCATTCACCTTGTATCCACCAGCTTGATTGAATGGTTTGTGTTTTTAAGCTCTGAAGCACATATGAATATCCGGGTGAAAATGTCAGTTTATGAAAGGTGTTATTTCCATTTATTATTCCTGACTTCATAAAAGAAACATCATTACAAATAACATCCCCGTCTATTTTACCTGAGCCCTTAAAAGAAATATTATGAAAATTGACAATGCCTCCTGTATTATTATTAATCCAGCCTGTAGGGGCAGTACCCGTGAATTCAATATTATAAAAAGCAGAATTTGTAACAGCTCCATTAAGATTTAATAAGATATTTGAGCTGCTGTTGTTAGTAAACAGCAATTTTGAAGATCCTGCATTCAACTGGAAATTATTAAAATTTAACAAAAATGTGTAATTACCGTTTCCTGTAATTACAAGAGTTGAAGAACCTAAGAACAGTGATCTATTGGTTGTATAATGACTCCAAAAGGTATTCATTGTGACAGTTTTATTATTTGTGTTCAGGGAACCATGATTTAGATACAGTACTGATAAAGATGAAAAATCATCCAAAAGGGTCCATTCACCACCATTTCCATTAAAGAAAACATAATTTTGGAAATGCTTACCTGCTGATTGAATTGTCATCCCGGTTGTTGTAGCATTAAAATACACTCCCCCCAAAAAGTTCATATCCATGCCGATTATGAAGTTCAACGAGCCAAATATTTTTAAAGACCTGAAATCAGTTCCTGACAAGGCTGGATTATACAATGCTCCTGTCCAGTCCATGCTTTTACATGAGGCTGGATTTATATCAATGGTCACAATTTGATTTGTTGCATTGAATGAATTTGCATCAAAAAAAACATTGTTCGAAGAATTTGGAATGCAATTGTAAATGTTAGGCGGACCTCCGCTTGTTAATGACCAGTGCATGGGATCGCCCCAGTTACCAGAACCTCCAATCCAATAAAAATCAGAATTAGTGGTTGCAGCATTGGTCACATTCCAGCCACTAGTATTAGAAATAATCACTGAATTTGTAGCATTCCATACAGCACCTCCAATTGCCCCGTTATCAATAAATGTAACATGATCAACATTTACAGTTCCGCTGCTTTTGCTAAAATAAGCTTTGAATCCACTGTTTGATGAATAAATATTAATATTTTTTTCGCAATTGCCTGCTGCACTTAAATTATTCATTATACTTTGCTTACTTCCTGATTTTAATAAATATGATTTGCCTTCAGCAAAAACCAGGTTATTATATATATTATTTCCATAGAATCTTCCATTACCCATGAAAGTAACATCATTGAAAATAAAATTCTGTCCGGTATTATTTATGATGCTTCCATATTCTCCCCCTACGACAAATTCAACATCGTAAAAAGTTTGCACTGTATCAGACACATTGGAATAAATTCCCGCCTGGAATCCATCATCGACACCTAAAAAACTAAGTGTGGATGTTCCTGCATCAAATGTGAAATTAGTAAAACCGATGTGAAACGTTTCCGGACAAGATCCATCAAAAGTAACTTTTGAAGATCCCAATGAAAGAGATCTTTGATTTGAAAAATTAGTGTTGAGGCACCCCATAATGGCATTTTTATTATTTGTGTTGAGACTTCCATATCTCAAAACAACGGTTTGGCTGGATGCAGAAAAATCATCCTGCAAAATCCATCCTCCTCCGGGATCATCGAAACAGACATTACCTTTAAATACTTGCCCTTCCGACTGAATTATTTTTCCAGATACAGTAGCTGCAAAATAAACAGGACCTTCAAAAGTCAAAATCATGGCATTAATAAATTTCAGTGATCCAAATATTTTTAACTCTTTTGAGCTGTCTCCTGTTAATTCCGGATTATATAGAGCCCCAGTCCAATCCATATTATTACAAAAAGCATTATTAACGTCAATTGTTACTTTCTGGTTATTTGCTGAAAATGAATTGGCATCAAAATATACGTTATTCAACGGTCCGGGAACACAATTTGAAATATTTGACAGGCCACCGCTAGAGAAAGACCAGTGGATCGGATCGCTCCAGCTACCGCTGCCACCTATCCAATATAAATAGTCTGTCTGATTTGCCGTTGAGGTTACATTCCATCCATAGGAATTTGAAATTATTGAAGAATTCGTTGCATTCCATACTGCCCCGCCTATTGCAGAAATATCTTTAATTAAAATATAATCAATATTGATTATCCCATTTGCTTTGCTTAAATAGGCTAGTTCGCCATTACCTGATGACCGAATTAAAATATTATTACCACAACTGCCTGCTGCTATTATGGTCCCGTTTATTGTTTGTGTTGTTCCCGATTCAAAAACATATGTTTTTCCTGAAGATAAAGTTAAGGTACCGTTAAAATAATTATTGCCTTTAACACCTGCATTTCCGGCAAATGTTACATTATTGAAAATAAAACTTTTTCCTGTAGAATTCGTAATGGAATCAATGGTATTGGTTCCGGAAAATTCAATATTATAAAAAGTAATATCTGCAGAAGCTCCTGTTGAATATATTCCCACACAAGCATCATTATTATTTATGAAACGTATAGTTGATGTTCCGGCATTAAAATTCAGATTTGTGAAATCGACGTAAAAAGCTTTGCTGTTTGCAGATGTTAATACGATATCTGAAGACCCTAATGAAAGATATCTTTGGGTAATGACATTAGAATTAATCGATCCGACCCTGAGAAGCTGATTATTTGTATTAAGACTGCCATTATTAAAATAAAGGGTATTATTGGTTCTTAAGGAATCGAGCAATGTCCATCCTCCGCCGGCTCCGTTAAAATACACATTATTTAAAAATTGTTTTCCTCCTGAATAAATATACTTTCCCTGTGTAGTAGCTTCAAAATATATTTTGCCTCCAAAAGAATAATTCATATCATTTATCAATGATAGTGAGCCAAAAATCTTAAGATTGTTTGAATTTACGCCCTTTAATATCGGAGAATATTGTGCCCCGCTCCAGTCCATGTTATTACATAATGCCGTAGACACATTTATTGTTACAGATTGACCGGATCCGGTAAAAGAATTACCATCAAAAATCACATCGTCGTTTGCCGTAGGAATCTGAACATGGTATGCAGTACCGCCCGAACTCATTGCCCAATGGGTCAAATCATCCCAGTTACCTGTACCGCTAACCCAATAATAATTTACAGCATCCAGTTGAGGAGCATGGAACAAGATAAAAAAAAGGGGAAGCATCAATGAGAGAATAAATTTTTTCATATCATTTGTATTTTAAGTGTATTTATAAAACATCGGGATTCATTATGAAATAAAATAGATTTATCATAACACTTAGTATCATAATTAAGAGGAATTAAAAGAAGAAAGATTTGGGGGCTTATATTCTTTATCTGGCCAATATTTGTTTTATCAGGCAGTTTTTTTAGGCTGACAGAAGCAAAAAATGAAAAATTATCAGACCCTTGTAATAGATAATTAAAAGCAATATTATTTTTCAGCTTTCATGGCAATGATTTTAAGGTTTTAATAATAAACTTTGCTCTTACTAAATATACGAAATTCCATGTGACAAGTCAAACAAAACGAAATGATTTTATGATTTTTCGACAGAAAACTCTTTATATAGTACTTGGCACCATTTAGTAATATATAAGACTTCATTCTATGAAAAGGAAATCTTGTAAGAATAAATAAATGTGTGGAAAAAAATGCAAATTACAGGGAAGAAGATATTACCTTAAAAGGGTAACAGTACCATGCTTTTCGATAAATTTATTCTGGGAATTTTTATACTGAATGGCATATACATACACTCCCTGTGGTGTCAGTTCTCCTCCGAACGTACCATCCCATCCGGTGTTGATATCCGTCGTTTGGAATACAATCAGCCCCCAGCGGTTATAAACAGTAAATTGATAATCCTGTGCATCGACAAAAACAGAAACAGGAATGAACACTGTGTTTAATCCTTTCGGTGAAAAAGCATTGGGAACATATAAACGGGGAGGCTGCAAAGCAATTGCTTCATTTGATATACTGGTGTCGGAAAATAAATAGGGATTGCCAGGGCCTTCGAGGGCTTCAACATAATATCCGAACTTGCCTTCGGAAATCATAAACTGTGAAATATCATCAACATATTCTGTAGTTCCGGGTGAAAGCGAAACGATGGGGTTCAAATCCCATACTTCATCAACGGCCCTGTATATCCGGTATTCGCTAACATCGCCAAGCCATTCGGCATATTCATTCCAGCTCAGATTGTTTTTCATATCATTATCGGCTTCGGCTGTAAGTAAAATGGTTTGCCCGATATTACTTTCCATGGTATCATTACCGCAGCTGTCTTCAACAATTACCTTATACACATAGCTTAGCTGGCTCACGTTTGCTGAAGCATCGTTATATGTAATTGTATTTGACAATGGCAGAACAGCAACATTGCCAATATTTGTAAAAGGGCCCAAGACATCCTCTGCCCGCATTATTTTACAATTCGCTATATACCCTGAAGTATCCACGATTGCCTTCAGCTCAACATAGTCATTATTTCTAACTGTGACATAACGCAGGTAAACAAACTGCGGCTGATCGGGAACATAGGCATAAACAGTGTCACAATTTGAAGTGGAAGTAACAACATCTGAAATGTCAAATGCCTGAACAGAAAAAACATAAGTTGAATACTGAGTAAGCGGGGAATAATAAAATGACAGATTTGATTCTGCATTGGTAGCCAGAAGAGTATACGGACCATTATTTTCCTTTACATAAATTCTGTAACCTTCAAGGCCTGACAGCATGTTAATATATGGAGTCCAGTTCAGGGTAACGCCACCATTGCATATATCAAGAACAGAAGTCAGAAAAATGGAGCTATGATTAATACTGATAGGGCTTGTATTATCGCAACTGTCGAACGCAGCAACCTGATACGACAAGTAAGAGGAGTCGGGGTTTGACCAGTATGGCATGCTGTTTACATAAAATGTATTACTGTAGCCCCAAACAGTATCAATAGGTACCCATATACCGTTTTTATATTCATAAATAATATATCCTTCCGTATCACCTGAGGAAGACGCAGTCCAGCCAATAACTGAATAGCCCGTAAGTGAATCAACGCTAACCGAATCAATAACCGGAGCAAAAGGTTCTGTTTCGTCCTGAAATACATCCCCATCAATATTAGATACAGAAGTACATGGAAGCGAATCATCGATATCCACATAATAATTGAGCTGCGCATTGCATAATGTAATGGTATCGGAATACTGCAGTTGCTGCGTTGAATCAATGAGAGTCCATGTTCCCGGGGGATATTCCCTGTATATATGATACCAGCCCATTGAAGTAGGCAAATCGGGATTATGAATAGGATTCCATATAAGGTCGGCAGTGCCTGTACCTGAATTCGATGCATATAAAAAGATTGTTTCCAGTGTATCGGAAGGAGTCGAGTAGTAACTTCCATCGCAACTGGAACGGGTTTTTAAATAATAAAAAACCGGCTGTGTGTTCCCTCCTGCACCGACATCTGTATAGGATGTTGTGGTATAATTGAAAATGCTGTCAATCACTGTAAAAGGCCCCGAAGCACTTGTTGAAGAATAAATATGATAACTGTTGAAGCTGTTCACGGTGTCAACAGGGGGAACCCAGGTAAGGGTAACATCACCCGAGATATCATCTACAGCAACACAACGGAAATCGGGATGTGAAAGAATTGGAGGCGGAAGCACCACCACAGTAATAGTAGCCCAGCTTATAGCAGGAGCAGGGCAAAAGTCATCCTGCACTTTTACAACAAAATTATAAACATTGGAAGTGGACAAGCAACTAATATTCGTTGCCAGATGGCTGCAATCGGTTTGCCACGAAAAATTTGTCTGAACCCCGAACTGCCCGGCAAGGCCTATTGGTGCGGGCAACGGAGCAGGATTTAGTATAGCGCATGGCGGATTCAGGCATCCGGTGGTAGTACTTGTATAATTAGCACCAAACTGCGAACCGGAAGCAAAAAGATGCAGGGTTTGGGGATTACCATCGGGCAGAAATTCAAAATCTGTCCCCGACATGGGAAAGGCAACCAATTCGCCCGCATACACCGTATCGGAATATAAAGTATATAAACCTGAACCGGGATCGGGGAAAGGAGCAGTTACAACGGGAGGTGAATTCGATCCGCAGGCCAGCAGAACAATCTGCATTTCCCTGAAAATTTCAGCCACTTTAATTCCACACTTATATGCAGTTACTTTGGTAACCGTAACAAAAGCCCCTTGTGTAAATGAAGTAAAAGAAATTTCACCGGTATATGGATTCACGGTAGCAGGAACATTATTGGGATTGGCGGCAGTACCCGGTAAAGGACTGCTATAACTGTAACCCGGAACAAAACCTGTAACAGGAGTACTGATTGAAGTTGTTAACGGTTGCGCCCATTCAAATGAAAGCGAATCCAATTCCTTATCCCAGGCATTATGATTATATGTAAAAGGATAACTGGTACAAATTACAGTAGAAGGTTTTTCAGCAAAAGTGGGAGAATTATCAAAGCAGGGACTGGCATTCTGCCCATTATACGAATACATCACAGCACGTAAAAACCAGTATTCATTGTCGGCATCTATAATATTTGAACATGGATTTCTGCAACAGTCGGAATGAGAAAAAATCCAGCCCTGTGCAGGAGGCACTCCTGCTAGTGTGACACCAGAAGGATAAGCTGCATCGGACGTAAAATACCATTCTTCAACAGCACCAGTGTTTGCATTGGAAGGAGAAGGGTAGCAATCAATATGAGCAAAAACGGGATTTGTATTGCAATCAGGTGAAATATCGGTTTGAGAAACCAGTGTCATTGTGATAGAAGTAATTGAAGGGTGAGTCGCCGAAAGGTACTCAGTATTATTGTATGTGATTCCGTTGCATTCCCTGTACAACCTTAAATGAAACCTGTAATTGCCGTTTGATAAACAATCCCATGTAATTTCACCCCCCATATAATGAGATCCAGATGCAGTAATCTGAAAAAGTAAAAAGAAAGCCAGTATGGAAGTTTTTATAAACCTCATGGAAAAACCATGTTTGCTTAAAGGTAATATTATGAATGCAAAATTACGAAAATTATTGTTCAGGAAGCCATATTTTTCTTTATATTCCATAATACTCCGCTACATAAAACGGGCTGTCCGGAAATCACAAAAACATGTCAGATTTTTTGCAGGCAGCGAAAGGTGGGTATGACATATGTAATTTCCGGACAGCCCCGAGGGTAGTTTTAAATCAAAGAACCATTGTGTAATAAACCTGTTAACACATGATGGTTAACCAAAACCTACTATATAGACATTAAAATAATGAAAAAGGTTGCCTCAATCTGAAAAATTATTTGCCGGAAATGGCTTCGGAAAATGATTTTTTTTGTAAATATTTGATTGCCAGGCTTATAATTTTTTCTGAATTAATAGTTTTTATTGTATTCAGATAGCGTAAATAGTATTCCCTGAAGTCAAGATTATAATCGATGGTGGAAATGAAGCGTTCGGCAATGGCAAAAGGTCCGTCGATATTCCGCAAAAATGCGCCTGTCATATAATTCTTAACCAGGCTGAGTTCTTTTTCGGGTACAGCTTCAATGCACAGCCTGTCAATTTCTTTATAAATTTCCTCAACAGCCTTTTCACTCACGTCAGCGCCCACCTCGGAAGCTATGTAAAGATAACCGCTGTGCCTCATTGATATCAGGCCGGAACCTATTCCGTATGTATAGCCTTTATCTTCCCTGATGTTTGACATGAGCCGTGAACCGAAATATCCGCCCAGAATGGTGCTCAGAATAGCCATGCCGATGTAATCGGGATGATTGCGCGGAAAAAGGATTTTCCCTATTCGTATTCCTGACTGAACTGCATTTTCTTTAGGATAAAACTGCTTCTGAATGGAAGATGAAATAATTGGAAAATCAACTTTTGCGGTTTTATATTCACTTTTAAATGCTTTGTCACCAAAATACGTATTTAAAAGTTTTAAAATGTGGGCAGGAATTTTGCCTGAGATTATTATCCTTGTGTTTTCTGCAATAAAATATTTCTTATAAAAATCAATCAGATCAGATGAACTGATATTGTCATAATCTTCCAATAATGGACTTTGTCCATAGGGATGTTTTGCACCATACAATTGTTCTGCAAACTTCACACGGGCAATATAATTCACCTTTTGCATCGATACCATTTGCTCCTGCCGGGTATTGGTGAGAAATACTGATAATTCCTTTTCGGGAAAAACCGGTTCTCTTATCATTTCAGAAAAAACAGGTAATAGTTTATCAATATTCTTATTTAAAGAATAGAGTGAAACAAAGGTGTAATCGCGTTCTGCTTCTGTCTCGACATGCCCCCCGAAAAAATCGAATATCTCAGCAAGTTCAGCCGCAGTGTGTTTTGCGGTTCCTTCTGTCAGCATCTTCACTGTTGAAAAAGCCTGCAGCTTTTTATCCTGATACCATGAGCCCGCTTCAAAAACGAATTCAATTTTCAAAACATCCTGTGTTCCGGCACTGAAGGAATAAACTTTAATACCGTTGTCAAGTATGAACAACTGAGGTGAGGGAAGATTTATTTCTTCTAATAAATTTACCGTGGGCTGAATCGTTCTGTCAGGTATTTTCATTGAAAATTGCAGTGTGTATTTCCTGCAAATTTATCAATATTATTGAGGTTCGCATTTAATGCAGCCCATTAGTTTATAAGTATTTTTTCATTCAAAAAATTTCCTGATTGGGTTTTTACAGTAAGTAAATACGATGAACCGGCAAATGCTGATACGTCCAGGTCAATTTTATTTACTCCTTTAATTAAATAATATTCGCTATAAAAAACCTTCTGTCCTAAAATGTTCACAATACAGATTGCAGCATTAACCTGTTCGGCTGAAAAAATATTGAGGGAAAGGTTTCCGGCTTCAGCATTCCAGCTGAGCCCTAACATTTCCTGTTCATCAACGCAATTTACGGTTGTTATGCCGAAGTATTCAAAATTTCCGTCATAGTCGGTTTGTTTCAACCGATAGTAATGATACCCGCCATCAGGATTTACATCTGTTACCGAATAATTGGTCGGTGTATTACTGTTTCCTGCACCTCCTATTATTTTTGCCACTTCCCAGTTTCCGCTATCCATGCTTCGTTCAACGGTAAAGAAATCATTATTTGTTTCTGATGCAGTGGTCCATTTCAATGCAACCTGACCGCTGCTGCAATCGGCATCAAATGAAATTAGATCGACAGGAAGAGATCCACCGGTTTTTGCGATAGCGAACTGCGAGAAACTTGTAAGCGATTTTCTCAGCGCGTACTGGTATGAAAGGATACGTCCGTCGCCTCCGTTAGGCTCAAGCCCAACGCCTATTCCGCAAGTACCGCAGGTCCAGTCGCTGTTCGATGTTGAAGAAGCGGGTCGTTTTAAAATGGCATACATATTATCGGAAAGCCCACTGAAATTATTGATGTAACACCTGATGTTGTATGTTCCTGAGAAAGCCACATCGGGATCGATTTTCCAGACTCCTTCAGGAGATATGGATGTATAGGGTGTGCCGTCTTCAATAACATTCAAATCACCTGTATTGCCTGTCAGTGCACCGGCATCAAAGCAGGCAAATAAATTTTTATGATCGTCGGAAGAACTCAGGTAAAATATTTTTGCAAGATAAGATACTGTAGCCGTTCCTACGGGCAGGTCGAACCAGCGGTTGTTGTCATCAAGGTAGCGCTGCAGGTTGCCGTAAATCCAGCTGTCCAGATAATTATTTGCCGAACCATCAACAACATCGTCGTACCAGCCATTGGTCATTTTTACATAATATGCTCCTGTAGTGATGGTACCGCTGTTCAGAGTGAGAATTCTGCTTACCATGATATGATTTGTCAGGTTTACCGTATAAATTTTTGACATTTTGCTGATGGTAAGCTTATAAAATGTTTCGCCTGCAGCAGGACCATAGACAATACTGTTGTTAGCTCCTTTAAAAGTAACGCGGCCCGATTCTTCCTCATAAGTTCCGCCGTTATCGTTATCCCAGTTTCCGTATATTATCATCTTTCCCTGGTAATTGGCAGCTATGGCTTCTTTAGCCGATAATGTTGAACCTGATGCGATGTAAACATTATTTTTCACTACAATATCATCATAAGCAGATGAAGAAGGTCCGCCATGATAACATTTTGTTGCACCCGATTTTGTAATAATCAGATCATATAACCAACTGTTTTCATCATCGGCATTATGCAACTGTCCGTTATATACCGATCCGTACATTTCAACAGTACCTGCCGTGGGATCCCAGTTTGAGCCGGTTGTTGTCCACATGCTGTTAGCACAATGTATAGTTCCTCCGGAAATATTCACCGAATTTGTTTTCATCACGGTGAAATGTGAATCCTCGAAATAAATATCGCCACCGCTGATGGTGATATTGCATCCATTGGTATTATCGCCCCACTGCGAACCGTAACCGATAGTGCCCACAAATGTCTGCTGCCTTATAATTCCTCCCGACATATCGAGTGAGCCGCCGGGAATATCAAACACACCGTAAGTAATTCTTACTTCGCCTGCATCAATATCGATAGTTCCGCCTGTATTCAGGTAGAGATGTCCGCCCTGTAATTTACACAGTGTACCTGCATCATGCACGTACAGTTTTCCCCCGTTGAATATTTCAACACTGAAATTATTTGTCGTCAGATCGTATCCTGAAGCTCCCATATCAAGAATTCCTTTATCAAGATATACTGTACTTGCCGTGATATTTCCTGCTGCTGTTACTTTAACAGAAGCCGACGACTTACTAATTCTGATGATTGGAAACACAGCCGGACCCGAGATCTGAACATCGGCATTTCCGCTGAAATAAACCGCTGAATTGTTCCATCCGGCAAAAGTGCCGCTGCCGTTGTAACTGCCATTAACTGTCAGGCTATATGAATCGTGATTCATTGATATGGTTCCGTTATTGGTGATGTTATTGCAAACGGCGCTGCCGCCTATTGCAGGTTGGCTTCCTCCGGCAGGCGATGACGGAATTATCACATCGTAAATAACCGTTGGCGGCCCTGCGGGCAACCAGTTGCTGCCGGTTTCCCATAGGGTGGTATTACCAAGCCATGTCATTGAACAGCTTGTAAGTGTTAGCTGACTGCCGGGATTAGCGGTTGCAGTATTTACATTATATTTTGTGTTGACACCGCTATTATTATATTCATATATGCGGAACCAATATGTTGTATTTACTGATAATCCGGAAACATTTATGCTATTACCATTATTATTGTATACAACCTGTTCCCCAGAACCTCCGTAAACCGGATTTGCTGTGGGATCTGTGCCATCAGTAGGATTTGTGAAATTATTTACCGTATTGATTTTTACAATTCTTTTTTCTCCGTTGCCTGCGGTAAAGTTCACCGTCATTGAAGCACAAACCACATCGGAAAAAATTATTGAGGATGCCTGTGTTGAGGGGGCATTTTTAAGTGTGGGAGTATTTCCGGTTAAAGCAGGAATTTTATAACAGTATCCCGAATTATAGTATTCATAAATTGCATAATAATAGGTGGTGCCTGCTGCAAGATTAGTAACTGGCACTGAAGTTCCTGTGCCGTTGTATACTACATAACCTCCGCCACAGGCCGAACCCGACCCGAATGCGGCACTGGCATTATATGATGTGCCGCAAACCGGATCGGTCGGGGCGCTGCCAGCTTTTGCAACAACAAGAATATTATCGCCGTTACCTCTTGTCCAGTTTAATGTCATGCTGTTTGTTGTGATATTGCTTGCTGATATTCCGGAAGCTTGTGTTGTAGGTTGCGAGCATGAAGCTGCCAAAGTGATTTTGATATTCGGTCTGTAATAATCTTTTCCGTCGTAACTTACCGGAGGCGCTGATGCTTGATATCCATATAAAACACTGTACATACTTGTTGTGGTGCTTGTACAATTCACGCGGGGCTTGGTAGAGCTATAGCCGGAATTTTGCCCGAAAGAAATTTCTATTGCAAGATTATTGATGTTGTTGTAAGTGAAAAGAGTTGAAAGGTTAAATTCTTTCCAGCCCACAGTTCCCGCCAGTGCGTTTTCCGTAACAGGACCATATACTGTTGTTGCTGCGGTCATATCAATAAAATTGCTGTTTGAATTCCAGTTGACATCCGTAACTTCTTTCATTTTGATTGTGAAGTTCACGGCATTCTGCGCAGTGACAGCAGCGGCCTTTATATCAAATGCAATTTTTGTAATAGTTCCTGATTGCCCTATTTCGCTTCCGAGGTAAAGAATCTGTGATCTTTCGGTTTCATAATATGTATAAAAAGGATAATTGTAATCGGATAAAGTTCCAGTGCCTACCGTTACTGTTGTTTGTGCAAGGGTGATAAGGCTGCTGAAAAGAATTACAGCAGAAACAAGGGAAATTGCTGAAGTGCGTAATGTTTTGTTCATAAATATATTTTTTTGTACCGGATATAATTTCATGACACAAAAATATAGTGCATTTCAGGGGCAAAACCCAGTGTTTTTACCAGTTTTTAATAAAAGTTGCAGGGTGAAAAGGTAATAGGGATTTTTTTAATTTGAATTATGCCAATAATACCCTTTAGACATATAAAATGGTTTTTATTTTTTTACCCCATCCCTGTGCTTCCTTCACCTGCGAGTAGGTGAAGGGACATGATTGGGGGGCATATTTAAAATCTTTACTATTCAGTATAGCTTATATGTCTAAATGGTATAAGTCAAAAAGACACGAAGATTCACGAAGGGGAAATTTGAATGCTTTGAATAATATACTCTGAAATAAATTCAGATAATTTATTTATTTCATAATTCCACCAGCTTATATTTCACTGCATACATTATTAAATCAGCAGTATTTTTTGAGCCGGTTTTGCTTATAAGGTTAGCGCGGTGCCAGTCGGCAGTACGCTGGCTGACAAACATTTTTTCGGCAATTTCATGGTTTTTCAGACCATGCGCGATATGCCTTAAAACTTCCAGTTCTCTTTTCGAAAGTTTTGTATGGCCGCTGTCGTCCTTTATAATAACGGGCTTATCCTGTTTTTTCACCGAAACCGTTATTCCGGAAAAATACGATCCATCGCGTGCAATAACCTGTATTGCCTTTTCAAGTTCGTTCTTATCAATGTTCTTCAGCAGGAAATTTTCGACATCGGTAATTTCGCCGGGGCCTTTGCTGAGTGCATTTCCCATTAAAGCTGTTTCACCATTAATTTTTGTAAGCCCCCCATACAATTCAATCATCAACTGCGAACCATCCTTGCGTAAGCCATATATTTCAATATCAAATCCGGGGGTAATATTCATCAGCAATTGTTGTATTTTATCATTCACCATTGCACGGTCTTCGCCGGATACAATATCGTCGAAACCTTTTTGCAGCATTTCTTTTTCGGCATAACCGAACATCCCTGCAAATTTGCGGTTCACATGAACAAAGCGGTCTTCCTGATAGATGAACACACCGGAGATAGGATTTTCAATCAGGGTTTTGTATTTATCTTCATAAAATTTCAGAAGCTTTTCATGTTTTTCGAGGCGTGTGTTGACCGATTCGAGCAATTCCTGAAAGTTGTATGGTTTAGTAATATAATCGTCTGCCCCAAGCTGCATGCCTTTCCTGATATCTTCCTTTTCGCTTTTGGCGGTCTGAAAAACAAAAGGGATGATTGCCGTTGAAGGATTTGACTGAAGCACTTCGAATAATTCGTAACCATTCAGTTTTGGCATCATGATATCGCAAATTATCAGGCACGGAAAAAATTCGAGTACCTTCTGCATGCCCAGCTCGCCATCGCGGGCTGTTTCAACTTCGAAGCCTGCTTTGCGAAGAAATATAGCCGTGTTTTCGCGCAGGGTTTTGTCGTCTTCGATAAGAAGGATTTTTTTCATAAAAATAATTTTAAAGACAATTGTTTATTGTTACACTTCGTAAACTAAGTGTGACCATAAGAATCTATACATGAAACGGGATTGATCATAACATTTTATGAGATTCCTCACTTCGTTCGGAATGACAATTTTATTTATTGGGATAGTGGGGGTGTGGGGGGGGGGGGGGGGGGGGGCGGGCCCCCCCCCCCCCCACCCGGCCCGGGGGGGGGGGGGGTGGGGGGGTGGGTGTTGTTTTGT
>JAZDMF010000370.1:0-6015 GCA_043801235.1 Bacteroidota bacterium
TAACATAACAAACAATAAATAACAAGCATTCACAAAATTAAAACGGCAAAGCCAAAACATACATGACCACCGTCAAAGACGGTGGGTTTTTAGTTAAACTAAAAAACCATGATACCCTTTACTGATAAAAGATTAGAACAAGCTTATAATCATGTAATAGTTGGAGATTTATATGAAGCCATCGAATTATTTAATAATTATTTAAAGGATAATCCGGACGATATTCCCTTACTGATGGAAGTAGCAAGTTTATATTATATGCTTGGCGAAATGAATAAATGTATTGGAATTTATGAGAAAATTATTGCTCAGAATCCTGATAATATTTTTACACACTTCCGGATGGGGGTAGCGTTATACAGGCTAACACATTTTAACGCTGCTGTTGAAGTATTAAACAAAATTATTAAGTCAGGCAAACATATGCCCATAACTTATCTGTGGCTTGGGCTATCTTATTACCATATGGGCAAAAAAGATCTAAGTATTGAATGTTACAGGAAATTACTTGAGCTAAGCCCTGAAACAACCATGGCAAATTATTATGTGGGGATTGCCCTTAAGGCATCAGGGAAATATGATGAAGCAATCATTTGTTTTAAAAAGCTGCTTGAAATTAACAACCGGCATTTATCAGCTCATTACCATCTGGGAAAGCTTTACGTACGTATCCATAAATATGAATTGGCAAAAGAGCAGTTTCAAGAAGTTCTGAAGATAGATCCCTTGAATGAAAATGCAGTGGAAATGATGGAATATATTTGTGATGACCATGAAATTTAGGGAACTGAATACATAAAGAGAGATAAAGTTTCAAAACAAAAGCATAGCGGATTGTTGGGATCATTATATTAGATGTTCGGTGTAATATGTTTTAATGAACTAAAAATTCATGGAGCATCAATAGGTTTATAAATTATTATATTTTTATTATTCTCTTTTAAATAAAGTATTTATGCAGGAAAAAACATGTAAGCATATTTGGGAAATGATCAATGTTCAGCCCGGTTACATCATAACGGAAAGATGTTTTGAGTGCGGTAAAATTTCAATGTATTTTACATTTGAGGAAAAACCACCCATTGAAGAATCCAGAGACGGAGAGCATTTCATGAATGTGATGGAAAACGCACAGTCGTTTCGTTTTGATTTGAAATGCACTAAATGCTCCACCCTCATTCAATACAAGGAATTTTTAGGCTTGATGATGTGTACAGGATGCAATGATAATTGCGAAGTTGACAAGTTATTGAAAAAATTTGAAAAGGAACGCACTTGGATATACGTCGCTTTTGGTTTTCTTTCTTTAAACGAAAGGAAACAGCTGAGCCAGGAAAAAATTTCAGTTCTTGAAGAATTCTTCAATAACCGACGTAAATCATCAGGTTCTAAAATTAAAATCGTCTCTTACGAGATGATTGAGAACATTGCTGCATGCCATGGTGAAGTGATTAAAGACATTGGAATGCTATCTTTAACTCCGCCTGAATAAAATTAATTCTAAAATTTTATAATAACAATTAAAAAGACTATAGTAATGAAGATTCAAGAAATTATTGACAAATTATCACTCCTGCCTCTCACAAATATTGAAGACAGAGTTGTATCAGGTGTTTTTATTTCCGATATGCTTTCAGATGTAATGAGCAGTGCCCAAACAGGAAATTTATGGCTTACAGTCCAGACACATAAAAATATAGTATCGGCCGCCAACCTGATTGATATTTCGGCGGTAATTGTAACTCACGGTAAAAAAGTACCGGAAGATACAATCGAATTAGCTAACCGTTTTCATGTGATCATTTTAAGCAGCCCTTTACCCAGTTTCCAACTGGCAGGTAAATTAGTTGAAGCGGGAATAAAATAATTAGTTATTATAAAATGACGGAAACCATAAAATGCAGCATCGAAGTTGAGAAAATTAAAGAATCGTTGCAGGCTAATATAATCGTCGGGAATAATATTTCCGGAAAATTTGTTTACAGTATTTATGCCGGCGACCTGATGAGCGATGTATTGGCATACGGTGAATCCGGCGCTTTCCTTTTAACCGGTTTGAATAGTATACAGACAGCTATTTCTGCTTATATGGCAGAATTCATAGGTATCGTTTTTTTAAGAAATAAAATACCTAATGACGAAATCAGAAATTTCGCGGAAAAAAAAGGGTTAATCATTATGTCAACGGAGGCCGACATGTATGAGGCCTGCGTGAAAATCGCTAAAATCAAAGGGGAGCTTCCTGTTACTGAAGATAATTATGCAACAACACATAAAGCGGGAAATATCACAACCTATCCTTTCAAAATTGACGGACAGGATTTTGCAAGCGCCGGAATGGTTTCAACCCAGATCAAGACTATTCTTAAGTCCATCCGGTACGATCCGATTCTTATCAGAAGAGTGGCTATTTCAACCTACGAAGCAGAAATGAATGTTGTGATGCATGCAATAAGAGCGGATGTAACATTAACGGCAAGTGATAAAGAGATCAGGATAATGATTAATGATGAAGGAAAGGGAATTAAAGATATCCGACAGGCCATGCAGGAAGGATTTTCGACAGCAACGGAAGAACAACGGGCAATGGGTTTTGGTGCCGGCATGGGGCTGCCGAATATTAAGAAAAATTCCGACAAGCTTAATATTGAAAGCGAGGTCAACAAAGGAACAAGAATAGAAATAATATTTTACGTGAAATGAATTTTTTTCATTCACACATAATTATTCCGGAAAGATGCACCGGCAGGATGAAATGCATTAAGTCATGCCCTTCTCAGGCATTAAGGTTAAGACACGGTAAGTTAACCTTTTTCGATGACTTGTGCGTTGACTGCGGTGCATGTATAAATATTTGCCCGGAAAATGTATTTGTTCCGGTGATTGACGAGATAGACAACTTCGAAAAGTTTAAATTCAAAATCGCATTACCTTCGCGTATCTTTTATACACAATTCGGGTTGAAAACACATCCCGCACAGGTACATCAGGCTTTAAAAAAAATCGGCTTCGATGCCGTGGTGGATAGTTGCCAGGTAAACAATGAACTGAGTTTTGTTATTTCCGAGTATCTGAAAACAAACCCTGTAAAACCAATTATTAATTCATTCTGCCCTTCTTTAATCAGACTTATTCAGGTTAATTATCCAAATCTGATAGAACTGATTTCCACATTTGATGTACCACGCGAAGTAACAGCAAAAGAAGCAAAGGCAAAATATGCAAAAAAACTGGGCATCAGTATTGAAAAAATCGGTGTTATTTATATTTCTCCCTGTCCGGCAATGGTCGTTTCAATAAAACAGCCTGTCGAAAAAGATAAATCCTGGATCGATGGCGCTATTGCCATAAAAGATATTTATAACAGAATTATTCCTGAAATATTAAAGATACAGGAAAATCAGAAACCTGAAAAGGATGAAGAATATTTCTATTACGGCAAGGGCTGGGGTAGCCACAGCCATGGCCCTCAATTCCTGGATTCTGAAAGATGCATTACAGTTGTCGGTATTGATAACATCAAAATGATTCTTAATGATATTGAAGATTCAAGATTGAAAAATATTGATTATATCGAAGCATTTACCTGCACGCAAGGATGTATCGGCGGAGTATTTTGCGTTGAAAACCCGTATACCTCAAGGCATAACTCTATCATGCTTGGAAAAAAGTATAACGAACCGATAGCTTTTGAAAAAAATGATGTTATGAAAAAATATTATGAGAAATATTATTTTTTGGAACATCATGTGTTGCCAAGGACTACAAGAACTTTTGATACGGATTTAGCAACATCCATAAAAAAGATGAAGCAAAAAGAAAGGATTTTTTTAAAACTCCCTAAAAAAGACTGTGCTTTGTGCGGATCGCCCACATGTGAGACTTTCGCCCAGGATTGTGCAAATGGTGAGGCTGATTTGTCCGACTGCATTTTCTTCAAACCCAGTTCTCATTAAAAAAAAAAAAATGAAATCAGGTAACGCTTCATTTGCTGAAATCATTCACCCTTACCAGAAATACTGACTAATAATACAATTTTTTAGGTTTTTTTTTATTTTTGTTTATTTGTAATTCAAAAAATGATAAATGTAGTATCTATGGAAAATTCTATTGATTCAATTTTAACAAATTTTACTCCAAAAGAAAGAGGAAATTTAATACCCATACTTCAGGCTGTTCAATCAGAAGAAGGTTATATTTCAACTGTAGCTGTCAATATTATCTCAAAAAAGATGAGAATTTCAAGAGGTCAGATTTATGGTGTAGCATCATTTTATACACAATTCAAATTTAATCCGCCCGGACGGCATAATATAAAAATATGCCTTGGAACTGCATGCCATGTTCAGGGAGGTGATTTTATTTTAAATGCATTAAGCAGGGAAATAGGAATTGTTCCGGGTGAAACTACTGAAGATAGAAGATTTGATATGGAACGGGTTGCATGCCTTGGTTGCTGTGCAATTGCTCCGGTAATTAAAGTGGATGAAGATATTCATGCAAGAATGGCTGTTATTAAATTAAAAGAAATGCTAAAAAAATATGAATAATTTCAGCAAATTACAGAAAAATGCCTTCGAAGAATGGCAACAGTTACAGAATAGTAATATCCCTGTAATTTATGTCGGGATGGGAAGTTGCGGCATAGCATCAGGTGCCGGTGCAGTTTATAATACCCTACAGGAAAATCTCAGGAAAAACAAAATCAATGCCCGGATTATCAAAGTCGGATGTATAGGAGCATGTTATTTAGAGCCTCTTGTTGATATTTACATTCCCGGTTTACCACGTTTGGTTTTCAATAATGTTGATGAAGAAAGAGCAGAAAAAATAATCTCTGAATATATTTCTACTGATGACAGAAAAATAAAACCTATAGGATACCTGCCTGCCGCCTGCCTGCCGGCAAGGCAGGGTAGGCAAGGTTTAAGCGATAAAAAAGAAAAACTTGATGGAATTGAATCTTTCTGGAATTTACCGATGTTAAAGAAACAAGTCCGTATTGTTTTAAGAAATTGTGGAATAATAGACCCTGAAAATATCAGTCATTACATTTCAGGCGGAGGTTTTAAGGGTTTATTAAATTCATTCAAAATAGGACCGGAAAAAGTTATTGAGGAAATAAAAATATCCGGCCTGAGAGGTCGTGGTGGTGCAGGATTCCCTACTTTCAGGAAGTGGCAATTATGCCGTGAAATAAAAGAAACTCCAAAATATCTGATTTGTAATGCTGACGAAGGCGACCCCGGTGCATTCATGAACCGTTCCCTGATTGAAGGCGATCCGTTCTCTTTATTGGAAGGTATGATAATAGCCGGTTATGCAATTGGAGCCAATAATGGATATATCTATATCAGGGCTGAATATCCTCTTGCAATCGAACGTCTGAAATATGCAATAGATAAATTAAAGGAAATAGGACTTTTGGGACAAAATATTCTTGATAGCGGTTTTTCATTCGATATAAAACTAAAAGAAGGTGCCGGAGCTTTTGTTTGCGGCGAGGAAACAGCGCTTATTGCGTCTATAGAGGGACAAAGAGGCATGCCACGGAGCCGGCCCCCCTTTCCCGCTGAATCAGGACTGCATGGGAAACCTACTACTATAAATAATGTTGAAACCCTTGCTACCGTTTCTGCCATATTACGCGAAGGAGGGAAATGGTTTTCCGGTTTTGGCACAGAAAAGAGCAAAGGAACAAAAACATTTGCCTTGGCTGGAAGAATACGACGGACAGGTCTTATCGAAGTGCCACTTGGAAGCACACTGCGGAATATTATTTTTGATATTGGCGGCGGTACCTTAAAACCATTCAAAGCTGTTCAGACAGGCGGTCCCTCCGGCGGCTGTTTATCAGAAGAACACATGGATTTGCCCGTTGACTATGAATCTTTGCAAAATGCCGGTTCTATCATGGGTTCCGGCGGGCTTATAGTAATGGATCAATATACATGTATGGTTGATGTGGCTAAATATTTTCTCAATTTTACAAGTAAAGAAAGTTGTGGAAAATGC
>JAZDMF010000401.1:0-2270 GCA_043801235.1 Bacteroidota bacterium
GAAAAGATATGTGTAATTTTATAGTTATTGATGATCGAAGTCAAAGGTTATTCTTGAAAACACTCCCCATCAATGACGATCACCTCTATCGGGGCGCTGAATACTCCTGGGATGAATACATCGAGGCATAACGCTTTGAGAATTCAAAGAATCAGCGAAGCTCGATACATACCTTCCATTATCACTGATACCGCACCCCATATTTTGTGGTAATTATCCCATTGACACATAAGACTACTTGTCTTATGATTCGTCCGTCAAAAAGCAATGTCTTGTCAATTCAATTTTTATGAAACCGTCATAAAAACTGGCTTATATTTAATCATGGAAACCATACATAATCCTCAATTACAACTTGCTTTTGATTTTGTTCAATACACCGGAAAGAATGTTTTCCTTACAGGGAAAGCCGGTACAGGCAAAACTACTTTTCTTCATAACTTAAAGAAAATATCTCCCAAACGCATGATTGTTGTAGCGCCAACAGGCGTTGCTGCTATTAATGCCGGGGGTGTGACTATTCACTCGTTTTTCCAGATGCCATTCTCACCTTACGTGCCTAAAGAACAAACAGGAAATGAGATAGTTAATAAAGATGGTGATAAGCAAGATACTACCCGTATTCAAAAATTTGGCCGCGATAAAATAAATATTATTAAAAGTCTTGACCTGCTTGTAATTGATGAAATAAGCATGGTCAGGGCTGACCTTCTTGACGGTATTGATGAAGTGCTGCGGAGGTTTAAAAACAGGTATAAACCATTCGGCGGTGTTCAGTTGCTTATGATAGGCGATCTTCAGCAGTTAGCACCTGTAATTAAAGAAGACGAATGGAACATTCTTAAAAATTTTTATGATACTGTGTTTTTCTTCAGCAGCAAAGCCTTACAGAAAACCCAATATGTAAGTATTGAATTAAAACATGTTTACCGCCAGAGCGACCAGGCTTTTATCGAAATTCTTAATAAAATACGTGATAACAGTTTAGACCCCGAAACACTCCGTGAGTTAAATAAAAGGCACATCGCCGGATTCAACCCTGATGAAAGTAAAGGCTATATTACTCTTACCACGCATAATATCCAGGCGCAGAAAATAAACAAATCCAAATTGAATAAGCTGAAAGGGAAGGCACATGTTTTTACTGCAACCGTGGATGGCGATTTTCCTGAATATTCATACCCAACCGATTTCGAACTTACACTCAAAACAGGTGCCCAGGTTATGTTTGTTAAAAATGATATTTCCCGTGAGAAGCTGTATTATAATGGTAAAATAGGTATTGTTACCAATTTTAAAGAAGATACTATTATTGTAAAATGCCAGGACGATTTAACCGAAATACCGGCACAAAAACTTGAGTGGCAAAACACAAAATACTCAATTAATGCTGAAACAAAAGAAATACAGGAAACTGTTGCCGGCTCTTTCTGGCAGTATCCGTTAAAATTAGCATGGGCCATTACCATACACAAAAGCCAGGGATTAACTTTTGAGAAAGCTGTAATTGACGCTAATGCCGCCTTTGCATACGGACAGGTTTATGTTGCCCTAAGCCGCTGCAAAACTCTTGAAGGACTGGTTTTGAGTACTCCCATTTCTTCTCGTTGCATAAAAAGCGACCCGACAGTTTCGGCATTTACTACCGAAGTTGAACAAAATCCACCCGGCAATAAGCTTTTAAACGATTCGAAAAATGCCTTTCAGCGCATGCTGCTCGAAGAACTATTTGACTTTAGCCCTATACAAAGACGTTTAGGCTATTGTTTAAAGCTGATGAACGAAAATATTACAAGCCTTCATGTTAGTTTTCGTGATACTTTTGAAAGAATGAATGTATCTGTAAAAACTGAAATATCTGAAGTTGCGGAAAAATTCAAACCTCAAATGGAACAGCTTATTGCACAACAAAATTCAATTGAAGAAAATGTTCCATTGCAGGAACGAATTAAAAAAGCATGTGCTTATTTTGCTGAAAAAACAGAAAGCCTTGTTTGTGAGGTATTACAGAATGCATCCATTGAAACAGATAACAAAACCGTACAAAAAGCAATCAGGGATGTGTTGGGCCGGCTGCGTGAGGAATCTTCTATTAAACTATCCTGCCTGAAAGTTTGCCAGGCAGGCTTTATAATTAAAGATTACCTGGAAACCCGGGCAAAATCTGCCATTCAAAAACCTGAACCAAAACGTGTGCGTAAAACTGCTGTTGAATCAGTGCCAGAATATATTGTTCATCCGAAACTCTATGCAATTCTGAAAAACTGGCG
>JAZDMF010000426.1:0-2387 GCA_043801235.1 Bacteroidota bacterium
ATTTCCGAAAAATAATCAATAGGTGATTTCATTTTTTCCAGCCAAAGAAATCCTTTTATTGACTGGAATGGATATTTTCCGTTAGATGTTATCAGCATTTCATTGTTAATTTAGATGCGTTTGCCCTGACAATATTATAAGATTATTTTAAAAATTGGCCTATTAAAATGAGTTTTTAGAGGTTCCTTTAATTTCAAAACAGAAGTAACAATTAATGTGTTGAAATACAGTAGCATGTTGATTGTTTTACGATATTATCCAGGTATATTAACCCAATATTTCTGTAAAATCACCGAAATTTAAAACTTAACCAGTGCAAAAACCTTTTCCGGGTTTGCAAAGCGTTTTATACCTTTCAGGAAAGTAAGCTCAACAATGAAGTTAATATAAATTTCTTTAACATTGAACTGGCTCACCAGATCATAAGCCGCTTTAGCCGTTCCGCCGGTAGCAAGCAGATCATCGTGGATCAGCACTACATCGTCCTGAGAAATAGCATCTTTATGTATTTCAAGTGAATCTGTTCCATATTCCAGATCATAGGTTTTTGAATAGGTGGCAGCAGGTAATTTACCTGGTTTTCGCAAAGGAATGAATCCTGCTTTCAGTTTGTACGCCAGGGCGCTGCCAAGAATAAATCCACGTGATTCGATACCCACAACTTTGGTGATTTTTTTATCGCGGTAGAAATTATAGATTTCTTCGCACATAAAATTAAGCACATCCTTATCCTTAAAAGCGGTTGATAAGTCCTTAAACATTATACCCGGCTTAGGAAAGTCAGGAACATTTCTTATCGAATGCTTTACATCGTCTATTGTCATAATAATATATTTAAATTTATTTACATCCATAATTCCTTTATCACCGATTTTAATTGCCGGGATTACCAGCAGTGTCATAAATGCCATTGTCATAAACGGAGATTTTAATTCCGATCCCAGCTCTATCGCACGATTATGAACTTTTTCATATTCAGCAGCTACAGTTTTTCCGTCTTTTGTTGACATCAGGCCGCCAACTTCCAGTTTCAAATCAACAATATCTTTGTTCAGGCAGGCACAAATTCCTCCCTTGTTTTTGATAATTGTATTTACTGCAGTAACAATGTCTTTGTCGTTCGTTCCCACTGCCACTATGTTATGACTGTCGTGAGCAATACTGCTTGCAATAGCGCCTCTCTTTAGTCCGAAATTTCTGACAAACCCAATAATAGGACGCTCTTTTTTATACCGGTTGACCACAATAATTTTTAAAATATCATTCCCGACATCCGGGTGCAGTTCACCATTGGTAACATGCAATGTTCTCTCTGACAATCTCGTTACCAACTCGCCGTCAATGACCTCAATTACTTTTGTTTTCTCATTGTTTGAGCGCATTATTATTTCTTCAGCAGCTATATATTCGGTATTAAAATTATTTATTACATCTGGTGTTATAGAAGTAAATAATGCTTTCCCATTTTCTGCCACACATTCGCCATTAATATAAGTAGCAAGAACATTGAAATCATCCATGTTATTGACGATAATAAAATCTGCAAAATCATTTTTTTGCAGTAAACCTACCGGAAGATGGTAATGATTAACGACATTCAATGTGACCGCTCGTAGTAAATTAAATATGTTCAATCCTTTTTCAATACCCATTTTGATCAATTTTCCGATATGATCTTTAAGCAAATCATTCGGATGGGTATCGTCAGTGCACAGCATCACTTTGTCAGGGTAATCATCAATTAAATGGGACAGGGCATTGAAATTTTTCGCTGCGCTGCCTTCGCGGATCTGGATCTTTATGCCGCATTTTATTTTTTCAATGGCTTCTTCCATATTGATGCATTCGTGATCTGTTGAGATTCCGGCGTCGGAGTATTTTTTTGCATTATTGCCTTTAAGACCCGGGGCGTGGCCATCTACAGGTTTTCCATATTTTTTTGCGAGGGCAAGTTTTGCCATTACTTCTTCGTTTGCAGAAAGTACTCCGGGAAAATTCATCATTTCTGCGAGGTAATAAATATCCTTCATTCTCAAAAGTTCTTCAGTTTCTTTCACACCAAAAAAAGCGCCTGAAGTTTCAAATGAAGTTGCAGGAACGCATGACGGCGCACCGAAATAAAATTTAAACGGAACTGTTTTCCCATTGTCTATCATGAATTTTACACCGGCAATTCCAAGAACATTTGCGATTTCGTGCGGGTCGGAAACAGTTGCAACGGTCCCATGGGTGACAGCAATTTTTGCAAATTCGCCTGGGACAAACATGGAACTTTCAATGTGAACATGCGCATCAATAAAACCTGGCATGATGTAATGTTTTTCATCAACCGGTTTTTCAATAATGCTTTTGATTTTACCATTTTCTATTTCAACAGTGCCGCTGAA
>JAZDMF010000093.1:0-16553 GCA_043801235.1 Bacteroidota bacterium
AAATTATATTTATTAATTATACACGCATAGATTATTTTACCCTTACTATAAAAAGTTTTAAAATTTCTATTACAAAATTATTCGATAATTATTTTTCCGTTTCCAATAATTTGTCGGGAATCTGTTACCTGATAAAAATACATTCCACTCGATAAATCATCTCTTGGAATTTCAGTTTTCTGATCTGTAATTACACACTTTCTTACTTCTCTTCCAAACAAATCGTACACTTGAGGCAGGATCGCTTCCGTTCACATAATAGGTAACCTGGGAGAGAACAGGATTAATAGAAATAGAAAAAAAAATAATACCCTTTAAAAGCAATATTTTAACAAAAAACCTCATATGTTTCCTGAATAGAAATAAATTTACTTAATGATAAAGTATAGTAAAAGTTTTTTCATTTGAAAATTTTCAAGCAGTAAAGTTAAGAACTTTTTAGAATAATAGGTCAGCTCTGTACTTAACTTTTTTAACCCTTGTTAACTTTTATGTATAGAATTCATAATGTTTACGTATCAAATTTTTTGGTGTTGATCAATAACTCATTTTTTCAGTTACTGATGTTGTTGAATTGAGTTAGCCTCTCTTTTTTATATTCGGGGGGCTTTTTTTGCGTTTGAATTTCGATGGATATTTCATCCAACATAATCAAGAAATATTTACCTTTGTTTTTAAATTCATTTATATGAAAAAACATCTACTCTTATTACTTTTACTTTTCATTATTACATTTTCTTTTTCACAGGAAGTTTCTTATCAGACCCGGCCTGCATCAGTTAATAAATTTCAGAGCATTGATATATCATCATTAAAAACAGAGTGGAATGTGCAGATCACAAACCTTGATAATCCTTTTGAAGGAAATAAAGCATATGCTGAACATATAAAGAAAATAAAGGATGAAGTGGAAAAACGATTTCCCCTGAAAGATGTTCCTGTTGTAAAAGATTTGAATACATTGACGATCGATACACCTATTGTAATTTCAGGCTTTGAGGGAAATCCTTTTTATAACAGCGTGCCAAATGATAATACGCTGGCCATTTCGAACGGGGGGATGCTAATGTCGGCTATAAATACCAGCATTTATTTTTTCGATACGAATAATGACACATTACTTAAAACCATTTCGCTTTCAGCTTTTTCCGACACATTAGGTCTGGTAACCGATCAATACGACCCGAAACTTTTATACGATCCCAATGCTGATAAATTCATCATCGTTTATCTTGCAGGATTCTTAGATTCGACAAGCAATATTATTGTCGGATTTTCGCAAAACAGCGATCCCCTTGGATCATGGAACATGTACTCTCTTCCGGGTAATCCGCTCTTTGATACAAGCTGGTCCGATTTCCCCGCCATTGCAATGACCGAAGATGATTTATTTATTACTGTGAATCTGTTAAAAAATAATGAATCATGGCAGAATGCCTTCAAGCAAAGCGTAGTATGGCAGGTTGATAAAAATGAAGGTTACTGCGGCAATCCGGTACAAACAAAATTATGGTATAACATTCTTTATAGTGGCAAATCAATGCGCAACCTGAACCCGATCGGGGGTGGAAGCCGCTTATACAGCCCCGATATATTTTTATTATCCAACAGAAATTTTGATATTCAGAATGACACTATCTTTTTACTGCATATAACCGGAGATATTTCTGATACTTCTGCAACAATTACGATTAATCCTGTGATATCCGACAAAACTTACGGCATGCCGCCTAAAGCCAGGCAACCGCAGAATCATACCTTCGAAACTAACGATGCACGCATTCTGGGAGGTTTTTATGAGAACAGTAAAATTCAGTTTGCGGGAAACACGGTGGATACGCTTACAGGACAAGCTTCATTTTATCATGGTATCATTAGCAATGTGACCGGAACACCATCACTCCACCTGAACATTTTTACCGACACGCTTGATTATGGTTACCCTAATATTTCGTACACAGGAAACAATACTGAAAACAATTCTGCAATAATTACTGTCAATCATTCTTCATCATCAACACCTGCCGGATTTTCAGCATTCTATTATGATGGAAGCGGATCATATTCACCAAGAATTTCATTAAAAAAAGGAATAACATATGTAAATCTCCTGACAGGTTCTTACGAACGCTGGGGCGATTATTCAGGAAGCCAGTGCAAATACAATGAACCCGGAATAGTATGGGCTGCCGGATCATTCGGAAAAGCACGACAGCAGGGACCTAATTTGTGGCGTGAACACGGAACGTGGATAGCTCAGTTGAAAAAACCCGATGATGAAATTATCATTCCGCTTATTCCCGAATTCTTCAACCTGACAGCAAACCCCAATCCTGTGGAAGATGTGTTGTATATAACTGTCGATATTCCCTATGATTCACAAATTGAAGTTGAACTGTTTGATGTAACAGGCAAACTTATAAAACAACTGATGAGCGGACAGGTCACCGCAGGAAAAAACCTTCTTACCTTCAGCACGATTCCCCTAAGGAATGGAACATATTTTCTTTCTATTCAGGACAGCAAGAGTATTTTTCTCACCAGGAAAATTGTAAAAGGGCAATAATTCTTTTTCGTTTTATTTCTTCATCCCTCAAACGTTCAATCCGATTATTATTTAGTTTTAATTTATTTATAGTTAAATATCTGTAAATAAATTAATTGGAATTAGAATTCTTTTTTTTGAAATGTAAGAATTCATTTTTTTTGGTTTGTCTGTCAGGTAAAACCATATTATTTTTGTATTGATAATAATAATGTGTGATAGAAAAAAAATTAGGTGAAACTACGTATTGACAAAGTGTTATTAAATGATTAATTTTAAAAAATTAATAAAAGAATTGAATGTAAGGTATTTGCATATAAAAATAATTAACTGTTTTAAGAAAACAAAACTGAAAATTTTCTTATGGGTTATATTTTCTTTTTTGTCAATTCCGGTTGTATTTTCTCAAACGTCAGGGGATTACCGTACGGCAGGTAACGTAACATTTGCAGCAGCTACTAATTGGGAAACATATAATGGTTCCTCCTGGGTGGCAGCAGGAGCAGCACCTACAAGTGCAAATGGTATTATAACAATTTATAACGGGCATACCGCAGCGATTGGAGCGAATGTGACACTTGATCAGCTCGTGGTTGATGCCGGTGGAATTTTGGAAACCACCGGATCGGCTGTACTTACATTAAATAACGGCACAGGTACCGACCTGACAGTGAACGGTACTTTTAAAAGATCTTCGAGCGCTGCTATTTCTTTTGCTGCCTCTTCAAATATGTCTGTTGGCTCAGGAGGCAAATATTCTCATAATGTTAATGGCGGCAGCATACCATCAACCACATATATTTCCTGGGATGCAAATTCTACTTTTGAAGTTACCGGGATTGCTGGCTCCGGCTCGATGACAAATTTTACCGGCCAGTCGTTCGGTTTGTTCATCTGGAATTGTTCCTCGCAAACGGCTACTTGTGCTCTTGACGGAGCATTTACAATTAACGGCAACCTGACAATAAATTCAACAGGTTCAGGTGCCCTTTCATTTGGCACCTATGCAGTTACCCTTTATGGTGATTTTATTCTTTCATCTGGAACATTAACTGCCGGTTCCGGAGGTGAATTGAAATTTTCAAAAGCTTCGGGAACGCAAAATTACACACAGAACGGTACAATAGGCGGATCACTGAAAATCACCAAGAATGCAGCAGGTACATTGTTACTCAATACAGATGCTTCATGGCCTACAACAACAACAATCAGCAGCGGAGTACTTGATTTTGGAACTACTGCAAGAACATTAACATTAGCAACAGGTCTTACAATTGATTTTACCGGAAGTGCTGTAGAAATGGATGGTGGAAACGCAGCTCACAGATTATATTTTACCGGCGGAAGTCCGACCATCACTGCTCTTTCAAATATTGTCCACGGTACCGGAGACATAGTTGAATTCGGAATTACAGGAACTGTCAATTTAAATCAAAATATTTCTTTCACTCATTTAAAAATATCTGGCAGCGGAACAGTGAACCTTGTTTCATCAGGTGGTCCATATACCATAACATTAAATGGCGACTATACACAGACTGCAGGAACTTTTTCCTTAAATTCAGGAGTTGCTGGTCTTATGGGAATCCTGAATCTTGCTTCAGGAAACTTTTATTTAAATGCTGGAACCTTCACAGCTAGTTCATCAGTAAACTACGGAGAATTAAGATTTACAAAATCAGGTACGCAGAATTATACACAGTCAGGAACGGTTACAGGTCGTGGTGTGCGAGTAAACATAAGCAGTAATACCACTCTTGCATTGAATTCTGACGTTACCTGGACAGGCGCGGTTATTACTGTTGCAGGAACATTCAGTTTTGGATCGATCCTCAGAACTGTAAATTTGACGAATACCAGTGATGCCAATGTGTTGCAGGGCAGCGGAATTATTGATATGCAGAATGAAGCCCATATTCTGAATTACAGTTCTTCCTCAATGCTATTTAATGGAACACTTTCAGCAGGCACGAACAGTTATTTTAAATATGTGTATGCAGGAGCCCAGTCAGTGCGGGTACTCACTTATTGCCACCTCTACACTGAAGGCGGGGCCGGTACCAAAACACTGGAAGGCGCAACAACACTTACAGGAAATTTAAATGTTGGTACAGGTACAACCTTGTCTCTTGGTACTCTTGGAACAACTTATTTAACTGCGAATGGTTCTGCAATCATAGATGGCACTTTGGGTTTCGGCGGCACTGCGGCAAAAACAATAACAATTTCAGGCGATCTTTCCGGTTCAGGAACAATAAGCATGGCAAATTCGCTGGCTCATAATTTATACCTGAGTGGCGTAAATAATGCGATTACAACTTTAACAACTTCTGTTGGCGGCGGAAGTACAATATATTATAACAGAAATGGCGATCAATCCGTTTTCGGAAATGCAAATTATATAAACATTGCTTTTTTAAATGGCGGAAATAAAACATTGTCTGGCGCTGTTTCTTTATCATCAAATCTTACTTTAAGCAGCGGTTTGATTATCCTTGGTTCCAATAATCTTACAATGTCTGTCGCTTCGGGAGTGATTAATGGCAACGCACCTTCTGCAACCAATATGATTGTTACCGACGGAACAGGTCAGTTTATTAAAACAATAGGTACAGGTGACTTAGCAGCTTTAACTTTACCGATAGGCGACAACACAGGTACTCCTGAATATTCACCTGTTGTTCTTGATTTTTCCGCTAATGCAGTTTCGGGAACTGTAGGAATAAATGTTGTAAATGCCAGGCATCCTGAAGATGTTTCCCCTACATACCTTACACGATACTGGCAATTTACAACCACTGGTCTAACTACGTACTCTTATATTGCTACGTATTATTATTCGGATAGTGATGTAAACGGAACAGAAGGCGATCTTAAAATAAGCAGATATGATAATTCTGCAAGTATATGGACTGAATACTTAACAAGTACAGTCAACACCGGAGCCAATACATTGACATCCCCCGCACTTGATAACTCCACAGGCACACTGAACAATAATGATTACACGGGGAAGAGAGAAGCTGAAATGGTTTACTCGTCATGCATAACAACTCAAAATAATATTACCAATGTTGCTAAACCTGCCAACAATCAGGAAATAATTGGCATTCAGATTGTGACCGGCGGAGGTCCCGCTAATCCTGTCAGTGCGACTTCTTTCACTTTCAGTACGAATGGCAGCACCAATGCATCAGGCGACATCACCAATGCCAAACTTTGGTACACAGGAACAAGCAATTCATTTGCAACGACCACTCAGTTGGGTTCAACCTATGCATCTCCAAACGGGGCATTCACAATAAATTCATTTACACAGGCTTTGGCATATGGTACAAACTATTTTTGGCTGACCTATGATATTCCGGGATCGGCCACGAATGGAAATATTCTTGATGCTGAATGTAATTCATTGACAGTGGGCAGTGCAAGAACACCGACAGTTCAGGCTCCTTCGGGAGGAAGGCCAATCGGTACTTTCGCAACATTGCCTTATTATCAAAGTTTTGATGCCGCATGGGTAAATAAAAGTGGCACGAGAGACGTGCCTGATGGTTTCTGGATAAGCACTTATGATGCTACTGATGTCGACACCTGGTGGCGAAGGAATGATGACGGTGCTTCAGTTCCATGGGCTTCAAACAGCGGAAGTTTTACTCCCTACAGCGGAAATGCTGCCCGATTCCACTCATACGATGCTTCGAGCAGTAAAAAAGGACAATTGGATCTTTATGTCAATCTCAGCCCTGCAGGTACCAAAAGACTTTATTTCAGGTACTATAACGGCAGTGGTACTGATAATCTTGTGGTGAAACTCTCGCAGGATGGCGGTTCTACATTTCCCACTACTCTGACACCCAGTCCTATCGGAAGCCCTCTCGGAGTTCAGTCGGTATGGACTACCCAGACTGTTGATTTATCTTCATACTCAAATGCTACCAGTGTCATCCGTTTTGAAGCTACTTCAGATTTTGGTGCATCTGATATTGGTATTGATGAAGTGAGAATTATGGTTTTATCAACACCTTCTTACGCATCCTTACCCTACAACCAGAATTTTGACGGAACATGGCTCGACCGTGGTCCCGGAGATTGCAATAACATTCCTGATGCCAACTGGATTAACACTCCTGAGATGTATAACAATTCTTGGCGTAAACAGAATGAAGGTTCTTTGGCGGACTGGACATCACCTTCGTCAGGAGTTGTAAGTCCCTTTGAGGGTGCAGGTTGTGCAGATTTTCATTCTTATCTTACCACTTCATCTGGAAATTTGGATTTGTATGTAGACCTCAGTACTTCCGGTACAAAGCAATTATTGTTTAAATATAAAAATTCAAGCGGCACCGATAATCTGCAGGTTCAGCTTTCTTCGAACGGAGGGTCAACATTCCCGGTAACTCTCGGAACATTGAATAACATGACATCATGGACAACTGTAGTTTATGACATCAGTTCGTATAATTCTGCAACCTCCGTTATAAGATTCAAAGGCACCGGAGATAACGGAATATCAGATATAGGGATAGATAATGTCAGGATTGCGGTCATACCTGCACCAACATATGCTACAGTTCCGTACTGCCAGAACTTTGACAATGCATGGATTGACAGAAGCACATACGAGGACGTACCTGATAACTCTTGGGTAAGTTCGCCTTCAACCGGAAATAATTCGTGGAGACGTCAAAACCGCGGCACAACTGCTGACTGGGGTTCTTCAGGTTCCGGCCTGGTCACACCATCGGGAAGCACGGGCGCTGCAGATTTCCATTCTTACCTTACTACCGGTTACGGTACGTTGGATCTTTACATTGATTTTAATGCTGCCGGAACAAAATTACTTACATATACTTATTATAATAACTCCGGAACCGACCAGATGGAAATACTTTTCTCTACTGACGGAGGTTCTATCTTTACCTCAAAAGTCGTGCGTACTACTCAGGCAAGCACCTGTGTTCCTTCATGGGTAACACAATCTGTTGACCTTGGAACTACTACTTCGACAACATGTGTGATCAGGTTCAAAGCCACCGGAGATAATGGATTAAACGATATCGGGCTTGATAATGTCTGTATTTCATTACTGCCTACACCTGTATATGCTACCATTCCCTTTACTGAAACATTTGAAAACACATGGACCGACAGGCGGGGAATCAAGGATATTCCGAATACCTATTGGATAAGCGATCCAATGTGGGGTAATAATTCATGGAGGAGGCAGAATGAAGGTTGCCAGGCAGACTGGGGTTCAT
Source organism: Bacteroidota bacterium (assembly GCA_043801235.1). Lineage (GTDB taxonomy): Bacteria > Bacteroidota > Bacteroidia > Bacteroidales > CG2-30-32-10 > DAOQAK01. Next base: position 7,807 of record JAZDMF010000093.1, read on the forward strand.
CATCATCCGGAGTAGTAACGCCCGATGGGAGTTCGGGAGCTGCTGACTTTCATTCGTATCTTACTACGGGTACCGGAAAGTTAGATTTATATATCGACCTGAGTCCTGCAGGGAATAAGCTGCTTACATTTAATTATTACAATTATTCTGGTACCGATGTGTTGAAAGTCTATCTTTCCACCAATGGAGGAGGTTCATTCACACAAAAGCAAACCCTCACCGGACTCAGCCAGCTTGGTATTGAAACAAAGGATTGCAATAATCACTGGATTAAAGTGGCAGTGGATCTGGGAAGTACAACATCAGGTACTTGTGTCATTCGTTTCGAAGCAACAGGAGACTATGGGTTAAACGATATCGGTATTGATAATGTGGATATAAGAATCCCTTCATCGCCCGTTTATGCATCTATTCCGTATTCTCAGGAATTTGAGTCGTCATGGACCGACAGGTATGGCAATAAAGATGTTCCTGATAATTCATGGGTTAATACACCATATATAGGTGAAAATTCCTGGCGCAGGCAGGATGAAGGTTGTTATGGTGACTGGGGTTCGGCAAGTTCGGGAATATACACTGCCGCTTCAGGAACGGGTTATGCGGATTTCCATTCATATTTAACTACAGGGATTGGATATTTTGACCTTTATGTTGATATGAGTACTGTAGGCTATAAGCGCTTAAGCTTTGATTATAAAAATACTTCGGGAACTGATCAACTTGAAGTTTTATTCTCTACAGATGGTCCGTCAAAAGGCTGGACATCCATGCTGGTACTCGGATCGGGATATAACTGGCAAACACAATACATCGATTTTGATAATACTACATCAGCAACATGTGTGATAAGGTTCAAAGCAACTGGTGACTATGGATTAAATGATATCGGGATTGACAATATTAACCTTCGCCTTGTTACAGATATCTATTTAATGGACAATAATAACGTCCAGACTTGTTCCGGAATTTTCTTCGACAGCGGTGGAAGCCTTACAAATTATGGCAACAGCGAAAATTATACGAAAACCTTTACTCCTGATGCCGGATCATCCATTGTTATGCAGTTTACTTCCTTCAGTACATATAACAGCAACGACCATCTGCATATTTATGATACCACATTAGCATATGGGCCGAAAGAAATAACGGGCAGCCCCTTCTATGGAAGCACATCGCCGGGATCGGTATCTGCGTCCAATGGTGCAGGAGCGCTGACTTTCAAGTTTGATTCCGATGGTTCCAATACAGCTGCAGGCTGGAAAGCGAATGTAACCTGCCGCCCCAATTGCTCTGCAAATCCGCCTTTGGGCGAATACTGCAGCACGGCTGTGCCAATATGCAACCTGAACGGGTATTGCGGAAATACAGCCACCTACGATGCAGAACATAGCCCCACTGATCCTACTGATGAAGATAATCATGCCGGTGTACATGGAGTATGGGATCCATGGACAGTAGAAAATAACGGCTGGCTTACATTTGTTGCTGAAGCTACTTCGATTGTTATTGATGTGTGGGTTGAGGATTGCCGCGATGGTAAAGGGATTCAGATAGCTGTATATTCCACTTCCGATTGTGAAACTTTTGTGCGTTACGGAAGTGTATGGAGCCCCGCAGTTGAGGTAGATATAATGGGTCTCACTTTCCCTGGTTTAACAATTGGTAATACCTATTACATGATGATTGATGGTTATGCCGGCGATCTTTGCGCATACACCATTGGTACAAGTTCAGGTATTCTTATTCCTGATGCCGGTCCGGATCAAACAATCACCCCTCCGCAATGCGCCCAGTTGCAGGGAAGCGGTGGAACCAGTTATTCATGGTCGCCGGCAGGTACATTAAATGATCCCAATATCAGCAATCCCCAGGCATGCCCGTCTGCCACTACAACCTATACTGTTACTGTTACCGGTGGGAATCCGTCCTGCCCGGCAAGCGGGACAGATCAGGTCACTGTTTTTGTTAACGGGGCACTGCCTGTTACCTTGCTTTATTTTACTGCAGAATGTAAAGAAAATGATGTTTTACTGGAATGGAAAACTGTTTCTGAAGATAATAATGACTATTTCACTATTGAACGCAGCATAGATGGCGTTTACTGGTTCATTGTTGACCTGGTAAAAGGAGCAGGTACTTCGAATGACCTGAAAGAATATTCCTATACTGACATGATGCTTAACAATGGCAACGTATACTATCGCTTATCACAAACCGATTATGACGGTAATACCGAATACCTGGATGTGGATAAAGTTGACTGCAAAGGATTGCAACAGGATGACGCATCCATCATCAGCATCAGTGAAAACGAAGGTATGGGGTCTATCAGTCTTGTCCTTTATACACCTGATGCTGAAAAAGAAGTTGTTGTTGAAGTTTATGATTACAGGGGACAACAGGTGCTATCTAAAAAAGTTTCAACTGAAGAGGGCCAGAATACAATTACAATAAATGAATTCACTGTGTCATCAGGTATTTATTTATTTAATGTAATTGGAAGCAACTATAAATTATCTGAAAAAACAATTATTAAATAATACTCATATTAATTAGTGTCTGTCCGAAAACACTTGTAAAAAAAATAATTTTGTAGAACAACGCCCTCTCCTTATGTTTTTTTTGTTTTACAAAAATCCATTATTAACTTTTTTACACGTTTTCAACATTTTTGGGTTCACAAAAGGCATTTTTGCATTCTTCAGAACATAGCTCTACCATGTGCTTTTCAAATTATTATCCTTCATGCTTCTCAGGCTGCCTGCCTGTTGCGCTCTTGCTGGTTCCGGCGCTGCTCTTCCTTTTTTCTCTCCCTCGCTATTAATTCATTCCCCAAAATATGTAAATTATATGCTAACACGCTAAATCCTACATATTCTTTCAATGCTTGTAAACCTTTATCGGGACAACGATTTAACCCATGATGCTCCAGCATGTTGATATTACTTTCAACGGCTGAATGTTTGTTTCTTAGTTTTTTAAACTCCGGATGGGATTCGCGTTCCTGCTCCTGCTTATTTTTCCTGCCTTTCTTGGGCATAATCACTTGCCTTGTACCAGCAGCGCTTACTAAATCAAAATTATCCTGACTGAAAAACCCTTTATCAAAGCTGTGAGACATAATTGTAGCTTGAGGGAGGTTGGTTTTTATCCGTTTATACAGCGGAGACACCTGTGCTGCATCCTTCTCATGCTCCATTACTATAAAGTCAACGATAAATTGATATTGGTCAGTGGTAATCAGCAACAACTTACCCAACTCAACATTCGGGAACAACTTGCCTTTTTTAATCCATTCGGTATGTGGTTCAAAAATGGAAAATATTTTTTCCGATGCCGGTATTTCTTCTCCTTGTAAAAGTCTGCGTTCAACCTGGTCAATAAATTTTTCAAGATATTGCTGATATTTTTGTAGTTCTGTCAGCCAAACAAAAGCCATGATACTGCCTGTTTTTGGAATAACGGATTTAGAACGTTGAAGGATTTGTTTAGCAAATTGTAAATATCCTTTCACGGACTGCTCAATTGTTGCAGGGTCTTTTTTACCTCCTCTGAAAACCTGTTGGGAAGCTGCCCGAAATAAACATTTTGCATTACGTCTGATAAATTTTATTTTTCTCCAGCCATTAGAACCATCCGTTAGCTTTTCAACCATGTCTATTACTTTGCGTAAACTGTCCCACAAAAGATTTAAGTCGGTTGGAAAATGGACATTGGTTTCTAAAGCATAGCTGTCGGTCTTGAGTTCAAGAACGATTTCATCTTTTTTTTTAAAAGAATTTGCCCGTGTTCAACAACGATACGATTAATCTGCTGTAAGAGTTCTTCATCAATCATCGACACATTGTCAACAATGGTTTGATACTTGAACTCCTTTTCCTCTATCCCGAAATCATTAGGACATACGCCCATGATCTGCCGTATTAATTTATGATTATTTGCCTCATCTTCCAACCGGTCCCAGTTGGTATCAAGCGTATGACGCACCACGGCAAGAACTAATATATGCCACAAGTCCATCCCCGTTCGCCCTGTCTTCTTTTTGCCCAAACATATTTTTTGTTCAAGCAATTGAAATATTTTTTCGTTGAGTTCTGGTGTGATAAAAATGTATTGCAAGGCTTTCAGAACTGGTGGAAGTTCATCGCGGCTGCGCAATGGAAATTTTGCTTCGCTTATAGGTAGAATTCCAAGAGTAGTTTGCTGTTCAAATCGTTGACGCATTTTAATGAATTTTTGATTAAATTTGCTTCGAATCTTTGACAAAGATACGACTCAAACCCAGCTAAATCGGGTATTTTACTAACATATTCAATCAAGTTATTCACAGCAAACCGTTAATTGACGTGGGAGTTAGAGTTGCCCGACAAATACTAATTAAAAAGTTTCTCAATTTCTTTTTCGTATTTTTTATTGATGAACTTTCTTCTTAGTTTCATAGTAGCTGTGAGTTCGCCTGTTTCGATGCTCCATTCCGATGAGATAAGTTCGTAACTTTTGATTTTTTCTGTATCGCCGAAATGTTCGTTGTATTTTGCCATCTCTTTTGCAAAACGTTTTTTGATGCGCGGCATTTCCAGCATTTCTTCATTAGTGGTATATACAATACCTTTCATGGCGCACCAGTTTTTCAGATGGTTGAAATCGGGGGCAATGATAGCTGCAGGGAATTTCTGGTTTTCTCCCACAACCATTATGTTATCGATGAATGATGATTCCTTAAATTGGTTCTCAATAAGTTGTGGTGCGACATATTTGCCGAAAGAAGTTTTGAAAATTTCTTTTATCCTGCCTGTTATTTTTAGCAAGCCGTCTTCGTCAATCTCGCCCACATCGCCCGTATGGAACCAGCCTTCGGCATCGATGGCTTCTTTTGTCAGTTCGGGCTCCCTGTAATACTCTTTCATGATATTGGGCCCTTTGGCAAGAATTTCACCATCGTCTGCAATTTTTACTTTAACGTTTTTAAGTACAGGTCCAACAGTTCCGAATTTTACACATTTCGGTTCAAGAGTGCTTACGGAAATTACAGGGGAAGTTTCAGTCAAGCCGTAACCTTCAAGAACGCGGAAGCCAACAGCCCAGAATATTCTGGCAAGTCTTGGCTGCAATGCCGCACCACCGCTCACGATGATATCGAGATTGTTTCCCAGTGCCTGTCTCCATTTAGAAAAAACCAGCTTCCGTGCCACTTTCAGTTTCATTTCATACCACCGGCCGCGTGCGCCATACATCTCGTAATGATGCCCGAGATTCAGTGCCCAGAAAAAGATAATCCTTTTTATTCCCTTGAGTTTGCTGCCCGTATTGACTATTTTGTCGTAAATTTTTTCGAGCAGGCGCGGAACCACGCACATGATATGAGGCTTTACTTCCTTTACATACTCGCCGACATTGGCAATGTTATCGCAATAATAAACCGAATATCCCAGATAGAGATATAAATAATTCAGCATTCGTTCAAGGATGTGGCAGATTGGCAGGAGGCTCATTGCGCGCGTACCCGGCCCGTAGGGCGGAATGTATGATACGGCGATAACATTACTGATAATATTTTTGTGTGTAAGTACAACACCCTTCGGAATGCCTACCGTTCCCGATGTATAAATAATTGTCGGAATGTCGTTTTCGGTGATAGAGTCTTTTATTGTTTTCAGTTTTTCGGGAATAGTATTTTTTGCGCCCAGTTCCATAAGCTGGCTCAGGTGACTGAAATCTTTAAGGTCTTTAAAAGTATAAATATCTTTAATTGAAGAAATATTTGCAACGATATGGCTGATGCGCCGGTACATTTCAATTCCTGCAACAAAAATATATTTCACTTCGGCATGTTTCAGAATGTATTCGTAATCATTGTCGCTGATGGTAGGATAAATGGAAATATGTATCGCACCTGTCTGCTGGATACCAAAATCAAGAAAACTCCATTCGGGACGGTTGAAAGTGATAGATGCTATTTTATCACCTTTCTGAATACCCAATGCAAGCAAACCATAACTGATATTATTTGTTTTTTCAACAAAATCGGCAGTGCTATACTTAACCCATATGTTATTGTCTTTACCGACAAGAGCATCAGAACGGTCTGGCCAGTTTTCTTTATAATTATCAAGAATGTCAAAAAGCCTTTTGATTTCCATTTGTCAAACTAATTATAAGATGAACAAAGATAGTTTTTAATTGGATTATTATTTAATTCGGAATAAAAATACTTGAATCATTTCGTACTTGGATATTCATCTTATTCAGTTGCGGGGATGTCCTGTATTATTGAATTCCCTTACAGATTTTTGTTTGTATGAACTGTATTGGCTTGTGCTGTGGGGGTCACCACAATATCGTTGATGTTTACATGTTCAGGTAGTGTGGTAATAAAGTACACTACTTCTGCCACATCTGTGCCAGCTAAAGGTTTGAACCCTTTGCATATATTGTCAGCCCTTTTTATATCACCTTTGAATCGTACCAGCGAAAATTCCGTATCTGTTGCCCCTGGATGAACGGCAGTAACTTTAATATTATGTTTCAGCATGTCGATCCTCATGGCTTTTGAAAGTGCATCCACAGCTGATTTTGTAGCGCAGTAAACATTTCCGTTTGCATAAACTTCTTTGCCGGCGATGGATCCGATATTAATAATATGCCCTTGTCCGCGCGCAATCATTTCAGGCGCAATGACACGGGTAATGTAGAGCAATCCTTTTATGTTCGTGTCAATCATCGTTTCCCAATCATCAGGTTCGCCTTCCTGTAAAGGGTTCATTCCTAAAGCAAGTCCTGCATTGTTCACAAGTATATCAATTTTTTTCCAGCGCCCCACGAGCGACGAAATAGCTTTTTCCACTTCAATTCTTTTCCGTATATCAAAGTTTAACAGGTGAACAAGTGAACCGGTACTGGTTTTAAGTACGGAAGCAAACTCTTCAAGTAATTCTTTTCTTCTTCCAGTAATAATAATATCGCAATTATTTTCAGCAAATTTTAGCGCGCAGGCTTTTCCTATACCTGAAGTTGCACCGGTTATGAATACGGTCTTCTTTTTCATTGTTGCAGAAATTTCAGGAACGGTAATTTATTAATCATTTTTTCTTTATTGATCATCATTATAAGCATGGTCATAAGGAAAGGAAGGGCGGGTACCTTGTACCTGACCATTGCCCCGATAACAGGAGTGATCAGTCCTGTTAATACAAACATGAAAATAACTGTAAACAAACAAACGAAGAAAATGCTTTTGTGAATCTGTTTTTTGTCAAAGAATAAAAATGCGAGAAAGATGAAAATTAGTATAAGCAGGTTTTCTAAAGCGGCAACAAAAATCAAAAGGGAATCGGCCTCAAATATATATGGACGGAATAAAGTGTTGTAAAAAGCTACAGGAGAATATTTGATGAAACTCCAAATGTCTGGCGATAGCAAAGGTATTTCAATCAGGCTGCCTGAATTCATATATCTTGCAAGTCCGATAAAATCGTGTTGCTTCAAGACAAGGATATTCAGAACATCAAAGCCCGGAATAATGTAATGAAAGTTTATTCCGATAAAAATATAGATGGTAAAAACAGTAAAATATTTCAGCAGTATAAACTTTTCATTTGTTTTTGAAATCCAGAAATGAGCAATCAGTATGGGCAAAGCTATGGCAAATACATAGAATTTTGTGTAATACAGCAGGAAAGCTGAAATGATGATCCATAAAAAAGGAATCATCCGGAATTTTTCAATGATCCTGAAAAAATGGCATATGAGCATTCCCAATCCGAAAAAGAGGAGTCCTTCTTTCAGCACCCCTGAACCCCAGAATACTACGGAGGGAAGTAAAAATATTCCGAAAATCAATTCTTTGTTTTTACCAACAATAAATTTTATTGCAGCTTTATACATGCCTACAAGCCCTGTAAGCGAAAGAAAACATAAAAAAACAGTATGAACATTAAAATAACCGAATGAAAAAATCCGCAGCAGAGCATTCAATCTTATAATTGTATGGCTTTCATTGTAGATATTGCTTTCAAAAACCCTGTACCAGTTGTTCATCACTTTATAATAGGTTTCGTCAAAGTATGCGTTGTTATTGCTGATGCCAAACAGCATCCTGAAATAATCTTCCGGTTTTTTGTGCAAGGCATCGAACATTATTTTGCTGTCGTCAAAATATTTGAAAATGTCGGCGGTGCTTCGGTCACAGTAATAATAAGTGTATATCAGGCTCATTGCTATGCCCGCAAGAATTTTGAGAATAAAAATGCCAGATATTACTTTTACTGATAATCCTTCCGCCTTAAAGAAAGGGACCTTGTATATTATGAAAATAAAGACAAATGCGTATATGAGTACAAGTATGTATTCCATAATTTGAAAATCGATTCAAATATAAGCATTTCAGTTTTTGTTAATAAAAATGGAAAATCATTTTTTTTGCTTTTGTAATTTGTCAATTATTATTTGAATCAAACAGTGAAATTTTAAATATTTAATATAGACGCGAAGGCTCAAAGACACAAAGTTTCACAAAGAATAAAAAACGAAACAACTTAGTGTGGTAAATATTATTTTGATGTGCTAATTAGAGATTCCTCATTACGTACCGATAACTATCGGTACTGCATTTACAATGACGTGCCTTCTTATCGTCTGATAATTAAGCCACTGCTTTTTGGAGTATGAGTCCATATTTTGCTGCTTCTTTATGCAGACGTGCTAAATTTTTAGCCTGTTGTTTTTCAGTATCTATATTTAATCTGTTA
>JAZDMF010000112.1:0-2099 GCA_043801235.1 Bacteroidota bacterium
CATTATTATTTCCGAAATCATTTGTTCCAACAGGAGAAGTCCAGGATGTTCCGTTCCAGGATTGTGCCAGGAATTTTGTTTCATCAAGGGCACCTACATCATCTGTTCCGCTAAAGTCGTCGTATGTAAATTTAAAACTGGCTGTATAATTGGAATACACCGGAACCCAGAACCTGTCTGCCACATGATCTACCGAAATATCAGCACCGGTTCCATCATTCATATTTGTTACACCTGCCGGGTAGGTAACATTATTTGTGGCAGTATGCCATGTGGAAACCGTGATGTTGGTTCCTGTTGCAGCTGAAATAGTCGCAACAAAAGGTATGTATGCTGCGGTTACACCGAAAGGATAGGTATAAGTTCCAGTTGTGGCGCCAATAAAATAAATTTTTACTTTCCACACTATTCTGATTTAGATTCCTCATTTCGCTGCGCTCCCTGCCCGACTATGTCATTCAGGCGGGCATTCGGAATGACAGGTAATTTATTTTCAGAGGGGGGGAAGAGAGGAATCTTTTTTTATAATTCCACATTCAATTTTCCCTTTACTATACAGGTCAATCCTTCCACGATTTATAGAATTAATAAGAGCAAGTTTTTTTACTCTGGAGTACCCTTTAATCTGTTTCTCTCTTTTTATTGCTAAATCAATAAAATCAAACAATTCAAAATAAATCAACTTGTTAACATTGTATTTCGATGTAAAGCCTTGTATAATTTTTTTTTGTGCTCAAAAACTCTTCTCACTAAATCATTTGTAACCCCGGTATAAAGTACCGTATGGTTAACATTAGTTAGAATATAAACGTAATATTGATGGAGTTTCATAAATGAAAATTATTCAAATAGAAATAAGATTAACTTTCTACATTGGAAAACAATAATTTTATGCCTCCAAAATAAAATAATTTTTACCAGCACATCAAAATAATATTTGGCCTGTTGACTTCTTTCTTTTTATTAATTTCCAGATTTCTTAATTTTACCATAACTTAAACCATTCTCTATCGTATAAAATTGAATATGAATTGGCTAAGGATCTCACATTTAATTTTCCGCCACAGCATAATTCTTCGTGTAATGAAATCAACGAAACAGCTGGTGCTTCCGGGATTTGACGGCATGCCCCTGTATGACGTGGCCTCATTTTTTTTCCACGGATTATGGCAGGGATCAATAACGACGAGAGCCTCAGCCCTTTCGTTTAAATTCTTCCTTGCATTATTTCCGGCTATTATTTTCTTTTTTACACTCATCCCCTACATTCCCATTTCCGGGTTTCAGGAAACATTGCTTACCATGCTGCAAAACATTTTACCTAAACAGGCATATGTCGTAGCCATAGAAACCCTTAAAGATATTATCACCCAGGAGCACGGAAGTCTTTTATCGCTTGGCTTTCTGGCAACATTGTATTTCTCGACCAGCGGCATCCACGGAATGATGGATGCATTCAATGATTCCATACATGTAAAAGAAACACGTTCGTTTTTAAAGCAGAAACTTTTTGCAGTTATCATGGTGCTTATTTTATCCATTCTTATCATACTTGCTATTACACTCATCATTTCAGGATCGTGGCTGCTGGATTACCTCGTCAGGGAACATATCCTTGAATCGGTATTTACCATTAACACACTCTTAATAACAAAATGGGTGATCATTATTGCACTTTTCTTTTTTATGATTTCTTTTCTCTATTACCTTGCACCTGCTAAAAGAGAACGTTACCGTTTTATTTCAGCAGGATCGACCCTAGCTACACTGTTGTTCATAGTTACGTCGGTTGGATTCAATTATTACATTTCAAATTTCTCGCAGTACAATAAACTCTACGGTTCTATTGGTACTCTGATCATAATACTGATGTGGATATACATTAATTCAATCGTTCTGCTAATAGGATTTGGGCTGAATGTAAGCATTATGAATGCAGGAAAATTAAAGAAAAGGAAATAATATTGTTAATTGTTGAATTGCTAAATTGTTCAACTGTTTACGCTAACCGGCAGATTCGATTGTTCAACTGTTCGGTTGTTCGAATGTACGACTGTGAGTAAATATTATTTTGATGTGCTGTAATAATTATAAACAGA
>JAZDMF010000130.1:0-4771 GCA_043801235.1 Bacteroidota bacterium
TGCTTGTTCATGAGGTGTTGAAAACTCTATTTGCTGACACCTGATCCTTTTGGGTAATTGTATTAATTTTGTCATACTTGTAAAATAAATTACCCCGAAATTAGCACATTTTTAGCGCCTTTCGGGGTTTTTCTTTCACAAGTTATTAACATATATTGTTGATAACCTGATAATTATGACTTACACGAATATCCCTAAAATGCTTTTACTGTTTGAGCATTTTTGCTCTGTATTTTCCTGGGACTTGGGATTTTGAATTTGGATCTTGGAATTTCCGTTAGTTCCTGTTAATACAATTCAAATCCTCAAAAGCAATTTTTAATCTTTCCACCAATGCTTTTTCTCCATCGCGCAGCCATGCACGCGGATCGTAATATTTTTTGTTGGGCTTATCTTCGCCGTCGGGATTGCCTATCTGCCCCTGAAGATATCCTTCGTTCTTCTTGTAATAATTAAGCACGCCGCTCCAGAATGCCCATTGCGTATCGGTATCAATGTTCATTTTTATTACACCGTAGGAAATAGCCTCGCGTATTTCACTTTGCGCTGAACCGGAACCGCCGTGAAATACAAAATTTACAGGCTTTGCTCCTGTATTGAATTTTTTTTGAATATAGTCTTGGGAGTTTTTCAGGATCTTGGGCTGCAGATGAACATTCCCCGGTTTATACACTCCGTGAACATTGCCAAAAGAAGCTGCAATAGTAAAGTCCGGGCTTATCTTCATAAGCGTTTCATAGGCCATAGCAACATGTTCGGGTTGTGTGTATAGTTTTGCGTTATCAATTCCGGTATTGTCAACACCGTCTTCTTCACAACCGGTAACACCAAGTTCAATTTCAAGTGTCATTCCTATTTTGCTCATGCGTTCAAGATAGCGTTTGCATATTTCGATGTTCTCATTCAGCGGTTCTTCGGAAAGGTCGAGCATATGTGAGCTGTAAAGGGGTTTGCCATGCCTGGTAAAATGTTTTTCGCCGGCGTCAAGCAAACCGTCAACCCATGGCAGCAACTTTTTTGCAGCATGGTCGGTATGAATGATAACAGGAACGCCATACAACTCAGCAACTCTGTGAATATGTTCGGCGCCTGAAACAGCTCCGGCAATGGAACCTTTTTCCTTTTCATTGGGAATGGCTTTTCCTGCATAAAACAATGCTCCGCCATTTGAAAACTGAATAATAACCGGCGAATTCACCACTTTTGCTGCTTCTATAACTGCATTTACTGAACCTGTACTTACAACATTAACTGCAGGCAGCGCAAATTCATTGGCTTTTGCAATGCGGAAAACTTCCTGCATATCCTTACCGGAAATTACTCCCGGAGCTACTTTTTCTAATATTTTTTCTGACATACGTTTATTTTTATGATTGTTTTCTGAAATCAAAAGTATAAAATTGATGACATCTATTTAATATAATTTTTAAATATTTTTTTAAGAAAATTTATGACTAAATCTTTCATAATTCACGAACAGAAAAAACACTAAATTTGAAACTCATTTCTGTTTAGAGTATATGCCATTAAAAATAAATTTCCCGGTTCTTAAAAATCAGCTTGAAGGCGATCTGTATACAGACGCAGCCGTAAAACTGATGTATGCCACCGATGCTTCGGTTTACAGGGAAATCCCTTTAGGAGTTGTGCTTCCGAAAAACAATGATGACATAAAAAAAATAATATCTTTTGCCCATAGCAATAATATTTCTTTGATACCACGTACTGCAGGTACTTCGCTTGCAGGACAGGTTGTAGGCTCAGGTTTGGTAGTTGATGTGTCAAAATACATGACACAGATTATTGAGATAAATTCAGCGGAACATTGGGTACGTATGCAGCCTGGCGTGGTACTTGATGAACTGAATAAAGTGGTTGAAAAACAGGGTTTGTTTTTTGGTCCAGAAACATCCACGTCAAACCGTTGCATGATTGGTGGCATGGTTGGCAATAACTCATGTGGCGCGCATTCACTCATTTACGGAAGTACACGCGATCATACTATTTCAGTTAAAGCCATACTTTCTGATGGCAGCGAAGTTGAATTTTCTGCACTAACGAATGAAGAATTTGAAAATAAATGCAAGGGTGATTTGCTGGAGAAAAGGATTTATCAGAACATACACAACATTCTTTCCGATTCCGAAAATCAAAAAGAAATTGCGGAACAATACCCTGATAAAAGTCTGAAGCGTCGGAACACCGGATATGCCATTGATCTGCTTCTGGATTGTGAACCTTTTACAAAGGGCGGTGAAAAATTCAATTTCTGTAAGCTGATCGCCGGTTCCGAAGGTACGCTTGCATTCATTACCGAAATAAAATTAAATCTTGTCTCGCTGCCGCCGAAAGAAAAAGCACTGGTATGCGTGCATCTTCACAGCGTAAAAGAATCACTGCAGGCAAATTTAATTGCATTAAAACATAAACCTGTTTCAGTGGAACTGATGGATAAAGCCATCATGGATTTGACGAAGCAAAACATCACACAAAACAAAAACCGTTTTTTTATACAGGACAATCCTGGTGCAATGCTTATTGTTGAATTTGCTGAAGAAAAGAAAGAAACTGTAGCAGAAAAAGCTGCAGCAATGGAAAAAGAAATGCGTGCGGCAGGCTATGGTTTTTATTTTCCTTTGATAACTGGAGGCAATATAAAAAAAGTGTGGGATCTCCGCAAAGCCGGCCTGGGCGTGCTTTCCAATTATCCCGGCGACTGCAAACCGCTTTCCTTGATTGAAGATACTGCAGTAAATCCTGAACAACTGCCTGATTACATTGATGAAATTGAAAGCATGCTGCATTCATACAAACTGGACACCGTTTATTATGCGCATATTGCAACGGGAGAGCTGCATATTAAGCCCGTGTTGAATTTAAAAGATCCGGAACATGTGGAATTATTTCACACTGTGGCGCTCGAAACAGCAAAAATTGTTAAGAAATACAAAGGCTCTTTAAGCGGAGAACATGGCGATGGACGTTTGCGCGGTGAGTTTATTCCGCTGATGATAGGGGAACATAATTATGGTTTGCTGAAAAAAATTAAGAGTGCGTGGGATCCCGAAGAAATATTTAATCCCGGTAAAATCACGGATACTCCGCGAATGAACAGAAGCCTTCGTTACAAAGCAGGACAACCGCTAAGGAACATCAATACCATTTTTGACTTTTCAAAAGACCTTGGAATTTTGCTGGCAGCCGAAAAATGTAACGGTTCTGCCGACTGCCGAAAATCGGAAATCATAGGCGGACTGATGTGCCCAAGCTACATGGCCACACGAAATGAAAATGCCACCACAAGGGCAAGAGCCAACATCCTTCGCGAATTCCTTACAAACAGCCCAAAAGAAAATCCTTTTGATCATAAAGAAATTTATGATGTGATGGATCTGTGCCTGTCGTGCAAAGGATGCAAATCGGAATGCCCTTCAAATGTTGACATAACAAAATACAAAGCAGAATTTCTGCAGCATTATTATGATGAACGCGGTGTGCCATTTCGCACTAAAATGATTGCAAATATTACCCGTACAAACAGCATGGGGTCTGCATTTCCGGCAGTATTCAACTTCTTTGTGAAAAATAAATTCTTCTCAGGGATATTAAAAAACATTCTGGGTTTTGCACCAAAGAGAAGTATTCCCACCTTATATAAAATTACACTTAAAAAGTGGTATGGAAAACATATTAAATCCATTGATGAATCAAAACTTAAAAAAGGAAACGTCTTTTTGTTTGCAGATGAATTCACCGATTATAATGATACCGAAATTGGAATAAAAACTGTAAAACTGTTGACAGGTCTGGGTTACAAGCTTGCTCTTCCAAAACATGTGCAAAGCGGCAGGACGTATCTTTCAAAAGGACTTTTGCGCAAAGCAAAATATTTTGCTGAAACAAATGTGGAATTACTTAAAGACATCATTACAGAAGAAGCCCCATTGATTGGCATTGAACCTTCCGCTATTCTTGCACTCAGAGACGAATACTCAGAACTTGTAAGACCTGAATTACGTGATGCATCAAAAGCTCTTGCACAAAATTGCCTGATGATTGACGAGTTTATTTTTCGTGAATTCAATAACGGAAAAATTTCGCGAGATCTTTTTTCGCAAGAAAGTAAGCAGATTAAACTCCACGGTCACTGCCACCAGAAATCGCTTGCATCAACAGGCCCGACCAAGCAAATGCTTGAGATACCGGAAAATTATAGAGTTGATGAGATAAAGTCGGGATGCTGCGGTATGGCCGGAGGCTTTGGCTATGAAAAAGAACATTATGAAGTTTCAATGAAAGTTGGAGAACTAATTTTATTCCCTGAAATTAGAAAAACACAGGATGATATAATTATTGCAGCGCCCGGCACCAGTTGTCGGCATCAGATAAAGGACGGAACTGGAAGAGTTGCACTTCATCCTGTAGAGGTTCTTTTTGATGCTTTGATTAACGTATAGTGAGTTGTTGCTTTGAAAAATTATAAAAACTGAAGTCCGAAGGACTTCAATATAAATAAATAATAAATGCTTTACTATACAACCCTGAATGGGTTGAATATGAAACATGCAGGAACCTAGGTCGAATATCCCAACCATCACATCCGTTCTCAATATTAAGAACATGGTGTGCAATTGCTGCATACGTGTTCTTAAAGAAGATTTTGAAAAAGCTGGAGTACTTGTGAAAAGAGTAAAACTAGGCGAAATTGAAATTTCTTACAATCCTGATAAAATAAATTTTAACCAGATTGAAAAAATCATTAATGTTAACG
>JAZDMF010000139.1:0-18217 GCA_043801235.1 Bacteroidota bacterium
TCATTAATTGGAATATAAAATTCAGTATTTCTTACAACGAAAGTAAAAGCGCCATCAACCTTTTCATCAACATAATCAAGTGATTCAAGGTTGCAAAGTTTGCAAACAATACCGTCAAAAGTTAAATCGGGCTGCTCGCTATAATTTTTCTTTATATAAAGTTTTATCATTTCTTTATTAGGAATATTTTTCTGCGCCCTGACATTTCTTACTTCCATTATTACATCTTTTGCAAATGCAAATTTTTTAATAATGGATTTATCAAACTTCGCTGATTGTGGTAATGACGTTAATAGTATGCAGTCGGAATCTTTTCTTTCACCTATCAGATGATACAATTCCTCAGTAATAAAAGGCATGAAGGGATGCAATAACTTCAGAAGTTTTTCAAAAATTACAATGGTAGCTTCCATTGTTACTTTATCAATGGGCTGCTGATATGAAGGTTTTATCATTTCAAGATACCATGAGCAGAAATCATCCCACACTAATTTGTAAACACTCATCAGAGCATCGGAAACCCTGTATTTATCAAAGTAATCATTAATTACTTCAATTTCTTCATTCAATCTTGAATTGAACCACTCTATCGCCACGCTACATGTTGCATCCTGCTGCTGCCGCTCATTTACATCCCATCCTTTAATTAAACGGAATGCGTTCCATAATTTGTTGCAGAAATTTCTTCCCTGTTCGCATAAGGCTTCATCAAAAAGCAGATCGTTCCCGGCCGGCGATGAAAACAGCATTCCAACGCGTACGCCATCTGCGCTGAATTTTTCAATCAGTTCAATCGGATCAGGTGAATTGCCGAGCGATTTTGACATTTTTCGTCCCTGCTTGTCGCGAACTATACCCGTGAGATAAACATTTTTAAACGGAATATCTTTCCTGTATTCCAGCCCGGCCATGATCATACGGGCTACCCAGAAGAAAAGAATTTCGGGAGCTGTTATCAGATCGTTCGTCGGATAATAATATTTTATGTCAGCATTATCGGGTTCAGTTATTCCATTAAAAACAGAAATCGGCCATAGCCATGATGAGAACCATGTGTCGAGCACATCTTCATCCTGAACAAGATTTTCTTTTTTGATTTCCGGATTTATTTTCTTCGCTTTTTCAAAAGCTTCATCAAATGAAGCTGCAACCACAATTTCTCCATCAGGCAGGTAATACGCAGGAATGCGGTGCCCCCACCATAACTGACGCGAAACACACCAGTCCTTTACATTTTCCATCCAGTGCCTGTAAGTGTTCTTGAATTTTGCAGGATGAAATTTTATGGTATCGTCCATAACCACATCCAGCGCGGGTTTTGCGAGCTCGGTCATTTTCATGAACCACTGCATGGAGAGTTTGGGTTCAATGACTGCATCGGTACGTTCGGAATAACCCACTTTATTAACGATATCTTCAGTCTTGACTAATTGGTTTTTTTCTGTAAGCAGATCAACCATCTTCTTTCTTGCTTTAAAACGATCTATTCCTATCAGTATCTCTGCCTTTTCATTCAGTGTTCCGTTATCGTTAAAAATATCAATGGTTTTCAGTTTGTGTTTTATTCCCAGATTATAATCATTGATATCGTGTGCCGGTGTTACTTTCAGAGCGCCTGTACCAAATTCACGCTCCACATATTCATCATAGATAATAGGAACAGAACGGTTGATCAAGGGTACCAATGCTTTCTTTCCTTTAAAATTCTTATACCTGTCGTCTTCCGGATGTACACAAATGGCAGTATCACCAAGAATTGTTTCCGGGCGTGTGGTAGCAATGGTGATCCATTCGTCGGTTGTTCCTTCAATCTGGTAACGGACATAATATAACTTTGAATTTATCTCTTTATAAATTACCTCTTCATCGGAAACGGCTGTTAATGCTTTGGGATCCCAGTTCACCATGCGGACACCACGATAGATCAATCCTTTTTTGAACAGGTCAGTAAAAACTGTAATCACCTGCTCCGACATGTCATCATCCATAGTAAAACGCGTGCGTTCCCAGTCGCATGAAGCGCCCAGCTTTTTTAACTGTTCCAGGATAATCCCGCCATGCTTTTCCTTCCACTCCCACGCATATTTAAGAAATTTTTCACGGGTAAGACTGCGTTTCTCAATTCCTTTTTCTTTCAGCATAGCAACAACCTTGGCTTCAGTAGCTATAGAAGCATGATCGGTACCGGGAACCCACAAAGTATTTTTCCCCAGCATCCGCGCACGGCGGATAAAAATATCCTGTATGGTGTTGTTCAGCATATGCCCCATATGCAGCACACCCGTGACATTTGGCGGAGGAATTACAATGCAGTATGGTTCGCGTTCATCGGGAACGGAACTGAAAAATTTATTTTCATTCCAGTACCTGTACCATTTATCCTCAACTTCAGAAGGATCGTACTTTGTTGCTATTTCCATTACTTCAGCACATCAAATTTTGGCAAATTTACAAAAAAGCTGCAATAGAAATTTTGTATTTATTCAGCAGTAAAGAAATATACAATCGACAGTTTTGAAAATAATATTTTACAGGTAAAAGGTAACGATACTCATATTTGCTTTGTGTTAATAACGAGTATTGAACCTATAGCCATATCGTTACAAGAATATAATGCATAAAAGAGCAGATACGGATATTGCAGGAGCAGATTCAAATATTAATGCGAATCAAGGGTTAAAAAAAAAATTTTCGGAGTATGTTCAGATTTACATTTCAAAATATTTTAAAAAGAATGGATTGATTATGCTGCTTTTTTATGTTTGCGTCTATAACGTAATTCAAGGAACAGGCCACCGGCAACTCCAAAAACCAGCAATATGTTAAAAGCAAAAGAAACTTTTTCCCCGGTATAATACACCTGTGGTTCAAATTTCCATTCAATGACGTGTGTTCCGGCAGGTACAATCATTGCTCTGAGCACATAATTCACCCGAATATAATCTGATTTTTTTTCGTCAATATATGCATCCCAGCCTTTGTCGTAATAAATTTCTGAAAATACGGCCAGGCGTTCTGATTCTGATGTTGAAGAATATTTCAAATCGTTTGGTGAATATGAAGTAAGTTTTATTGATGCAGTGGAATCCTTGCTGAGTTTGAGTTTACTTACATAATCCTTGTAACGCTTATCGACAATAGCAGTAGAAGCAGGATCAAAACTTTCAATGGCAGTAATTTCAGAATCGGCATCGTCAACGAGTTTGTATTTTTCAACAAACCATGCGTTCCCCAAAGCATTATCGGCATTTACCAGCGGAGCGTAATCATCACTGTAAATAAGGTATTTTGTATTCAGCATATTCAGTACTGGAAGATTCTTTAATGTGACAAACAAAGCGGAATCGGGCGATTTTGCCGAGAATGCAGCTTTTATATTACTGATCTCTTCCGATATCCTGTACTGTATCAGTTCCTGGTAACGTTTCAGCTTTGCGCCATGATAACCTCCAATGGAATTATGATAATATGAAGTCATTGCATCGTTAAATGGATTTGCCAGATTCAGCACCCTGAAATATTTTGTTGTATCGCTTAAAATATATTCATCGGCTTTCGATTTGGAGAACGTGCTGTTCATTTTGCTTTTGCTTACAAAGTTTTCATCTTTCAGGTATCTTTTGTCAATGGTCCACATATCGGCAAGAATAAGAATGCCCAATGCAGCAATGACAATTCCTGCTTTTTTTATTTTGTTCATCACAAAAAGAATGATGAAAGCGAAAGCCAATGCTATATACGCCAGCGACCGGAAAGTATCGGCAATTACCAGGTTATGCCTGTCGGATTGAATAGCTGTTATCAGCCAGTCGGGGTAACCGGCAGAAATCATGCTGGCATCACTGCTCCCGACAAAATCGAAATACGCTCCGCTGAAAAATCCGAAAATAATTAATATTCCGAGTGTAATTATTCCTGAAAATTTCAGGGCTTTCATTTTATCAGCTTTAGGAACTTCCGGATTGAAAATTTCTTTTAAAGCCAGTATGCCTAGCAGAGGCATGCATAATTCAGCAATAACCAGCGTCATTGTTACAGCACGGAACTTATTATAACCGGGAACATAATCGAAGAAAATATCGGTGAACCACATCATATTTTTTCCCCATGCCAGAAAGACAGAAAGCAATGTTGCCGTCAGCAACCACCATCTGTAACGGCTTTTAACAATAAAGAGCCCGAGTATAAAAAGGAAGCATATAATAGAGCCAATATATACAGGCCCAGAAGTTGAATCCTGCGGCCCCCAGTACAGAGGCAAACCTTTTATGATTTTATCTGCGCCCTGAATGCCCTGTTCTTTAAGGGCTTTGTAAGTATCCGAATTCTTGCCAAGATCACCGGATGATGAACCTCCCATATAATCAGGAATGATCAGGGTGAATGTTTCCATTTTTCCGTAACTCCAGTCTGTGGCATAGTCCCTGTCGAGCCCGGTAGTTTTATTTTCCTTATCAAAGGTCAGTTCGGATGTTCCTCTTGTAGTATATTTTCCATATTCGTATGTTGCCCATAAATTAGTAAAATTAGTTCCCAATGCCATCAGCACAGCGCCGGCAATTACTATTACAGAGCTTAAATAGGATCTGTAAAGCCTGGCTTTTATTGCCTTTACGAGTTCGGTTATGGCAAGAATGGCAACTATCAGCAACATGTAATATGTGATCTGAACATGGTTGCAGAACAATTCAAGCGACATGAACAGCGCTGTAATAACACCACCCAGCAGGTATTTCCCCCTGAATGTAAGGATGATTCCTGCAATTACCGGAGCCATGTAACCGATGGCATGTGCTTTTGTATTATGACCAACATCAATAATAATAAAGAAATAAGAAGAAAAAGCAAAGGCAATAGCTCCTGCTATGGCAATCCTGTAATCAACACGCATTATAAGAAGGAGGATGTAGAACCCTATAAAATAAAGAAATACCATGCCTGCAGGATGAGGCAATCCAAGTGTGAAAACTTTATCAATGTATTTTACCAGGTTTGAAGCATAACTTACAGATATCTGATAAGCCGGCATTCCGCTGAACATACGGTTGGTCCATAATGCCTCTTTTCCTGTTTCATTCCTGTAATCCACAATCTCTTTAGATGCCCCCTGAAAGTTAGTGATATCGTATTGCTTCAGCTGCTTGCCCTGCAGTAATGGATTCAGGTAAGCCATCGTAATGACCACGAAAATAATTACCGCTATCAGATGCGGGACAATGGATTTAAAATTAAATTTTTTCATTATTTATTTTTTTATGGGCACTATTTTAGCAATTAAGCAATCAAACAATATAGCAATTTATTTCACCTCTTCATAATCCACATATTCTCCTTCATCACCCAGCTGTTTTTTGTTTTTGCCGGAAGTTTGTTTAATATTAACTTCCCCTTCTTTATGTATAGAATTCTTCCTTTCCGATTCCATTTCATCGTAAAATTTTTTACTGTAATGTTTTACATAACCACGAACCATGAATGGAAGTATATATCTCCCGACCAGCATCAGGCCGAAATAAACCAAAATAATAATCAGAAGAATTTTCAATTCAGGAGTTTCTTTAGAATGCGAATTTATGATTTTTTTAATGAAATAAAGTAGTGATGCATCAACAAAAAAGCATACCTCACTTTGCAATTGTAAAATTATTCTCTTTGGCAAATTTCTGCTGGGCCAGGACGAATGAAGCATTCAGCGCTTCTTCTTTTACAACGATTTTATCATTTATTCTGTTTATCCTTTTTTTGTCACCCGCTGTAATCCTGTCTTGCTTTTTAAGAATTTTAATGAATATGCTGATTTTTTTCCTTGTGGTTTTATAATAAAAAGCGAACAGCTTTACTGCTTCATAACGAAATTCCCCGTTGCCATTATAAGTACCCAGTTTCTTAATTGCGGATAAAGAGCTTTGGGACTGATCTAACTGTATTTTAAAATATTTGTCGAAATCATTCACTGAATTGTCATTAATTGCCTTTGCAAACACATTCATGGCATCGGTAACCTTGACCTGCTCATCAATTATGTAATTGTTATATTCAATGGCCGTTTTGAATTTTGCTGAATCTGCTTTATCCTGTGCGGAAAGGTAAAATGAATTCAGCAACAAAAATAAAAAAACCGGAATTTTATATGTTTTCATAAGCAAGGAATAATTTAAAACCCCGGAAATAAAACAGATCCGGGGCTTTTGTTATTTATAACTTTTTTAAAAGTAAAAGGTGATGAATTACTGTTTATTTCAGTATTATATCATTTTCACTTGCAAATTTATTCTGAGCTTCAATAAATGCATTGTAAAGGTCGCCTTCTTTTGTAGAAAATTCATTTTCAATCTGGTTGATCCTGTTTTCATCATCAGGAGTCAGTTGGGGTTTCGCCATTATTTCCAGTTCTTCTTTAAATCCTTTTCCGGCAAAGTCCTTGTAAAAGCTGAAAAGCTTCACGCCGGCATCACGGAAAGCGGTATTGCTGTTATAGGCATCCATTTTATTCAAAGTGTCGACAGATGTTTTACACTGCTTTGCGAGTTCGTCAAGTTTTGTCTTGGCAAAAGTAATGTCATTCCTGTCAACAGCATCGGTGCATGCTTTATGGCAATCAAGAATTTTTTCCTGCTGCCCGATAATAAAATCGTTGTATTCAACGGCTGAGGAAAATGAAAGTGTATCAGAGGTACTTCCGCTCTTGCTGCCGCAGGAAGAAATGGCCAGCATTATTATTGCTGCAAATAATAAGTTGATTGTTCTCATTTTTTTTAATTTTTTGGATTAGGCTGCAAATATAAAAAAATAAAACATATATAATTCTGAATTTTAATTAGGAAACTTAATGCTTTTGGATTCATCAGTTTAATGACAGATACCTCCTTTATCAGGAAAATATATACCATCACTCAGTATGTTAAGTAGATAGATCATTTGGTATAATACCGAAATAGCAGCTGTTATAGGACATCCGCCAACAGGAGGATCGGACTGTTACAGATACAGCATCGGTATATAACTTCGCCTTTCTAAAAAAACCGGGAAATATTCACCCGGGGTTTTATAGAATTATTCTCGATACAGGCTATAAAAAGCTTTCTGATACAGAATCAGGATTTATCAACTATCGATATCATTTTCTTTATAGAAAGTCTTCTGAGCTTTTCCGAATGCTTCGTCGCGTTCATTTTCGCGTTTTGAAATGTCCTGGCGGATTTCTTCCATCCGCTGAATATCAGTTTCCGCAATATTTTCTTTCTTCAAAATATCGAGCATTTCTTTATATTCTTTTTCGCTGATCTCCTTATAAAAATTAAAAAGGGTTACAGCTTCATCACGGAAAGCAGTGTTCCCGTTATAGGCATCCAAAGCTTTTACAGAGTCAATTCCGCTTTTACATTGCTTAACCAGTTCTTCCTGTTTCGTGGTTGCATCTGTGTAATTTTCAGCATCGATGGCTTCGGATAATTCATTCATCTTGTTTACAATATTTTCCTGCTGTCCGATAATAAAATTGTTATAATCAACAGCTGATGAAAATGAAAGTTTATCAGAAGAATTTCCGCTTTTGCTGCCGCAGGATGAAATAAACAGCATTATTATTGCTGCAAATAATAATAAATTGATTGTTCTCATGTTTTTGGGTTTATGGTTTGAACCAACAAATATAAGCATCTTTTAAAATCATACTACAAAAAAGAAAATTTCACAAAGATTTCACTTTTTCGCTTTATTTATCTATGTTTTTTCTTTTTTTCCTGAAGACAGGAAATTGGGAATTGGATTTTGATCTTTTTATATACTTCTGCAATCGTTAATGAAAATTAAAAAAGGAACTCTTTCCCGAATCTTTTTCTATTGCGGACTGTAGACGGAAGATTGCCGACTGAACTGATATTAAAAAACTTTCTTGCAGTATCGGCTTATTTCTTATCTTCCGGTTTCAACACTACCCTTACATAATTATCTTTAGGGAAGTATTTTGTAAAGCATTCCTGGATATCTTTTATGGTAATTGCGTTTACTTTAGTTTCATAATCAGTAATCATTCCCGCATTATCTTTATTGAAATAAAACGATTCAAGCTTATCGAGCCAGAATTTATTTGTTTTTATTTCAACTTCCCTTTCGCGTATTAGCGTTTCTTTTGCTTTGGAAAGGTCAACTTCCACAGGACCATTATCACGCAAGGATTTCTCTATTTTGAAAACAGCTTTTGTAAGCTTGTCAGCAGTTTTGGGAGAGCATCCGAACAATATCATCAAACTGTATTCTGCTTCAGGAAACTGTTCAGCTCCAAGCTGAACCTGGGGCGAATACACCCCGCTCATTTTTTCGCGTATCACCTCAACAAGCTTAATGCTTAATATTTCCTTGATCATCCTGAGGCAAATACGGTTCTTATCGTTCCATTCAATTTTTTCGTTTCGGATAATACCCACCATGCTTTTTTGCTCGGTACCTTTATTTATTACAAAATCGGTTATCCCTTCTGGGAATTCAGGGTTTTTATTCAGCCAGTCTTCTGATTTTCCTTTTCCGGGAAGGCTGCCCAGATATTTCTCGAGAACAGGAGTAACAGAGTCAACATCGATATTACCCACCATGAAGAATTTTAAATTATTTGCATTAGCAAACCGTTCCGAATATATCTGATAAGCTAGGTCAAGATTGATCTGGTTTAATTGCTTTTCTTTCGGAAGTACAATAACACGAGGACTATTGCCTGAGGCTGCTTTTAACAAAGTATCGTAAAATGCATAAATGGGATTAGAACCTAAAAACTTCAGCTGCGTTTTCATTTTCTCCATAAAAGCATTGTATTCGGCTGTGTCTTTGCGTGGCGATTTGCAATAGAGGTAAGAAAGTTGTAAAAGAGTTTCGAAATCTTTGGGGCTGCATTTGCCGCTGAATCCCTGTTTCAGGTCATCGATGTACGGACTCATTTCAATTTCTTTTCCTTTTAATTTCTTTTCAAGTTCCGTATTGTCGAAATTCCCGACACCGCTTTGTTCAATAATGCTGCTTGCAAACATGGCGGAAATATAATCGGCATCGGAATACAATGATGTTCCTCCGGTACTGTATGCAGACACAAGTATTTCGTCATTCTTGAAATCGGTTTTCTTGATGATTGCCTGAACACCGTTGCCGAAAGTAATCTCGGTAATTCCCAGATCTTTATTTTCATTTTTCAAAGTTACTTTCGTGCCTTGTAAATCATCAGTAATAAGAGCTTCTGTTTTGAATTTATCGATATATGCAGTAACAACGGTACTTTTAGAATTTGCGATAACATCGAGTATTTGCTTTTCCGTAGGGATTGAAATTCCTTCTTTTTCGGGTGCAGTAACAACAACGATCATATTATCATCTGTGATCCATTTTGCGGCAAGAGCATTCACTTCATCCAGCGTGATGGTGGAAAGAAATTTTTTTACGAGTTTGAACTCGTTCTGGGCACCGGGCATGGGTTCTTTGTTTAAAAAATTACTGACATATTCCCTTACAAGCTTTCCTGATTCGGTTTTATCTGATTCTTTTGAAGCTTTTTCATAATCACTGAGAAGCTGTTCTTTAATACGTTCCATTTCCGTTGCTGTGAAACCAAATTGTTTTACACGCTGATTTTCTGTCAGTAACGTTTCTATTGATTTTTCTATTTTATTTTCTTTGGAAACCGCATAAAGTTCAAAAGCATCCTTTGTGCGTGCAAGGAAACTGCCGTAATCGGTCTGGGCCATAATAAAAGGCGCATCTGCCTTGAGTGTTATTTCATTTAAACGGGCATTGAGCATTTCTGTATAAAGGCTGGCCTTAAGATATTCTTTATAATCAGAAACCGTATAACTCACTTTTGAATCATGCTTATAAAATAGCATCACCGCTGAGCTTGTAGCCTCTTTATCTGAAACAATACTTATCAGCGGCTCTTTGTTGTCGGGAATATCAGAAATAATGCGGGGGCGCGGGTCAGCAGGATTCTGAATGCTGCCGAAATGTTCCTTTATCTCTGCCTCCATCTCTTTTACATCGATGTCGCCTACAATAGCAACAGCCTGCAGATTCGGACGGTACCAGCTTTTATAAAAATTCTTCAAGGTATCGTATGCGAAATTTTTAATGATGTTGACATCACCAATGGGAAGCCGGTCAGCATAAAGAGAATTTTTAAATATTACGGGGAAATATATTTTGCGCATGCGGTCATCGGCACCCAGCCCTAATCTCCATTCTTCAGTTATAACACCTCTTTCCTTATCAATTTCTTTTTCATCGAAAGTTACATTGTGGGCCCAGTCTTCTATTACCTGCAAACCTTTCTCAACTAATACTGTGTCATCAGTGGGAATCTGAAGCATATATACCGTTTCATCAAAACTTGTATATGCATTAATATCGGCGCCAAATTTAACACCCGTTTTCTGTAAAAAATCAACGAGCTCATTGTGCGGAAAATTTGTCGTTCCGTTAAAACACATATGCTCAGTAAAATGTGCAAGCCCCAGCTGACTGCTGTTTTCCATAATAGAGCCCGCATTAACCATAAGGCGCAATTCAACACGATTTTCGGGTTTACTGTTCTTACGGATATAATATGTCAGCCCGTTGTCAAGTTTGCCAATCACTACGTTGGGATCGACAGGAAGTGTATCGGTTAAATTTGTAATTCCCTTCTGCCCATAGGAGAAACTGAATAGGAAAGAAAGGATTGCTGTGCCTAATAATAAAAACAGTTTTCTCATTTTTTAAATTTTATTTTATGATTTTGAACAATTAATTAATTGTAAAAATTGGAATAATTGAAAAAAATTACAAAAATTGTTTCAAGGTTAGATTTTAAAAAAGAAAAGAAAATTGGTAATACTTTTAATAAGTTTTTCTCTTTCAAACTTTCTTAAATATTTTATAAAATTAGCTATTTGCTGAGATAGCAATATTAATTTATCATGCATCTCAAAGTAAAATTCCTTTTTTATATAATCCGATTTATAAAGAATATGTAACTGACTTCTTAATTCGCCGGCTGAACCTTTTGAATACTTTAAAAATCTGACAAATTCCTTATTATTATTATATTCAAAACCTTCAGCAATATTATTTGAAATGGATGTGGCTGATTTGCGAATCTGATCTTTTGAACCAAAATCATGCGCTAACTTTCCTTTATCACTCTCTTTATAAATTTCGACTGCAACCTCTACTGCCTTTTTCCATATATCAATATCTTCAAACTGGTTAATTTTGTTGTTCATAATTAAATGTTTTAGGGTTTGTATTTTTTTTATCTTCAATTATAAAAATCTTTGTAATAATTCCAATCTTTCAAATCTTTTTAATCGTTGCAATCTTTTTAATCGTTCAAGACTTCTGCACTAAAAATCAATCTCCAGGTCAAATTCATTTTTCAGTTTTTTAATCACGGGATTTTTTTCAGCCATTTTTTTAAATTTTTCCTGTGGCGTGAATGGTTTTGCAGTTTCGGGATTTTTATTGATCACTGTTTGCAACTGGATGCTGAAATTATTCAGCTCTTTGCGTAAAAATGAAAGAATGTCGAGTTTGCGGTCGCTTATTTCTTTTTCCTGAACCTTGTTTTCAATGATCAGTTCAATGATATTATCTTCTTTCAGAACAGGCAAATGTGATGTAAGAGTACTGTAATATTCAGGATTCGTTGTTTTATAATGCTCGGCAAATTTAAGCCAAACTCTATCAAATTGTTCTTTTGTAAAATGCGCTTTGGGTTTTTCAGTCTCCTCTCCCTGTTCTTGCACCGGCCTCTGCTCCTTAAGTTTTGCTTCCTCTTCTTCCACCAGATTTTCAAGAATTGATTTGGTTCCGGTAACAATTTTTTTCACAACCTGCTTTGCCGGTGGTTCCTTGATGACATTTTCCGTTTTTTCTACTGGCTTTTCTTCCTTGATTTCTTCAGTCTGCTTCACTGTTTCTTTTTGCTGAATTACCGGTATGACAACTGGTTTTGAAACAGTTTTCGTTGTTTCGGTTTTCTGAGGTGCATTGAAAGGATTATTCTGCTGAAGTATTCGGCACATCTGCATCAGGGCAAGTTCGAGCAGCAGGCGTTTGTTGTTTGCGGTTTTATAATTGACATCGCATTTTGCAGTGATATCAAGGGTTTTTAGCAAAAAATCAACAGAACATATTTGTGCCTGGTTTTTATAGCGGTCGCGGATATTTTCGCCCACCTCAAGCAGCTTTAATGTGACTGCATCTTTGCATACAAGCAGGTTGCGCAAATGCTCACCAAGTCCGTTTATAAAATGATGCCCGTCGAAACCATGTTCTATCACCTCGTTCAGAAGCACAAGCGTTGAAGGAATGTTTCCCTGCAAAAGGAAATCGGTAACATTGAAAAAATAATCGTAATCAAGAACATTCAGGTTTTCGATAACGGCCTTGTATGTTATTCCGTCAGTTCCTGAAAAGCTCACCATCTGGTCAAAAATAGAAAGAGCATCCCGTAAAGCACCATCGGCCTTCTGTGCAATGATGTGAAGTGCATCCGGATCTGCCTGTATTTTCTCGCTCTGTGCAACATATGCCAGGTGTTTGGCAATATCATCGATAGTGATTCGTTTGAAATCGGATATCTGACAACGTGAAAGAATGGTGGGAATAATTTTATGTTTTTCAGTTGTAGCCAGAATAAATTTTGCATATGCCGGCGGCTCTTCCAGTGTTTTCAGGAACGCGTTAAAAGCAGAAGCCGACAGCATATGAACTTCATCAATAATATATATTTTATACTGGCCTATCTGTGGCGGTATGCGGACCTGGTCAACAAGGTTGCGTATATCGTCAACTGAATTGTTGGATGCAGCATCGAGTTCAAAAACATTGAATGAATTTGAAGTGTTGAATGAAAGACAGGGTTTGCATTGGTTGCATGCTTCCACATTTGCAGAAAGGTTCTCGCAGTTGATCGTTTTTGCAAAAATGCGGGCACAGGTTGTTTTTCCCACACCACGCGGTCCGCAGAACAAAAAAGCCTGGGCTATATGATTGTTACGGATGGCGTTTTTAAGCGTTGAAGTAATAGGGTTTTGCCCTACAACAGTATCAAATGTTACAGGCCTGTATTTCCTGGCCGATACAATAAAATTTTCCATTAAATTAAAAATTACATGGAAGGCAAATATAGAATAAATTTGATATTATTTTTATGAATGTTAAAAAATGAATGATTAAATAAAGTTAAAATATATTTACGAATTACGATTTATATAAATTTATGCAATCGTACACGTTCATGAAGAAGGATTACAAAATAACTATTGCAAAATCGGCAAAGGAATTTGAAGAGGGCAGAATTTTATTTATGGAATATGCTTCAAGCCTTGGTTTTGATTTATGTTTCCAAAATTTCGACACTGAACTTAAAGAAATTGCTTTTCAGTATAATAAACCCTACGGCGCTCTTATCCTGATAAAACATAATGAACAATTTATAGGATGTGCCGGTATTCGCTGCTTTAAGCAGAATGTTGCAGAACTGAAGCGTATGTTCATCAAGCCTGAATACCGTGCACTTGGACTTGGGCGAAAACTTATGCATTTCGCCATTGATTTTTCAATAAAAACCGGGTACAAGTTTATCCGTCTCGACACTATGAAAACGATGAAGACTGCAATAAATATTTATAAAGCGTGCGGTTTTTATGAAATTGAATCGTACCGATTTAATCCTTCTGATGATGTGCTTTTTATGGAAAAGAAATTGTAATTTCACATAAAAAAAAAAAATCTGAATTCATATCCACTGCATTTCATCTAAGCAAAATGATTATTTTAAATATAAATAAACAATCCCTTACTTATCACACCAAAACGATTAAATCATAACTATTTGGTTGTCTGTGTAATATTGGTTTATCGATTTAGTTATTTTCTAACGTTAATATCTGATTTTTTTTTCGATAAAATGTGAATCTGATAAAAACTGATTGTATTATAATTTTTTTTAAATATATCTGTTTATCATGTTCTTAAACCAAAATGTTGAAGCTTTTCTTAATAATAAGATATTTCTCATTTCAGCATTTGAAGTAGCTTACGTATGATTTTGTACAGGTTTATGTATTAATACTCATATTTTCTTGACATTTATAATTCTCTTACTTATATTTGAAAATTAATTTGATTTATAATAATATATAAAACGCCAAATTATTTAGAAATAAATTTTATTAATGAATTTGTTACAAAAAAATAAACACAGAAAAAACAAAAGTTGGCTTTCTATGAAAAAGTTTTCTCTTTTTTTTAGTTCTTTTATTTTTATTATTTTATTTTCCAACAATTTTGAATTACTTGGTCAATGTGCATCTTCCGGAAATATGTCCTATCCTACTTGTGCCGAGAATGTCACTTTTAATACAATTAATAACACTACAGGTGCTAAAACAGCTGCATATAATAACTACACAGCTCAATCAACAACTGTTATTATTGGAAATAACTACACACTATCTGTTAGAATGAATACCGATGGCTGGACCTGTTATATCAGGGTTTGGATTGATTGGAATGGTAATGGAACTTTGAACGAGGCTGGTGAACAATATGATCTCGGTTCCGGATCTTCTAATCCCACTACTAAAACACTTTCCGTCACAGTTCCTGCCGGTGCAGTTGCCGGACCACATAGAATGCGTGTTTCGGTTAAGTATAATGGATATGCTGGTCCTTGTGATACAGGTTATGATGGAGAAGTTGAAGATTATACAGTAAATGTTCAACCTAATTGCAATGCTCCGACAAGCATTACAACAAGCGTTACACCCAGTTCAAGCTGCAGCAACCCGCAATCTGTTACATTCAATGTCACCGGCTCCAGCGGTGGTAATCTTAATGGAGGAACATGGCAGTATCAATGGCAGAATGGAGTAACAGTGCTTCAGGCATGGAGCGGAACTTCTTCTTATACAACATCATTATCATCAAGTGTTACATATACCGTTTACATGCGCAGCACTGCCTGTACAGGCAGCGTCAGCAGCGGGTTTAATGCATCATACACACTAATGACTATTCCAGCCCAACCAAGTGTAATTAACGGACTTACTTCACCATGCTCCGGTTCATCCCAGATATATTCCGTTACAGATGTCCCAGGTACTACTTATACATGGATGTTTCCATCAGGCTGGACTCAAACAGGCGGCGGCACTACCAATTCAGTCACCGCTACAGTCACTGCTACAGCCGGCAATGTTCAGGTAACCCCTTCAAATGCCTGTGGATCTGGCACACCAAGAACTTTAGCCGTTACACCCGGCGCAGGACCTACTGTTACAGTTAGCCCTAATCCTGCTTCTGTTTGCGGCGGAGTTGGCGTTGTGATTACTGCATCCGGAGCTGTTACATATTCATGGTCGCCGGCAGCAGGTTTAAGTGCCACTAATATTGCCAATCCTACAGCTACACCTGCTACAACTACAACCTACACTGTTACAGAAACCGGAAGCGGATGTAATAATACTGCCAGTGTTCAGGTCAGAGTCGGTCCTACTGTTTCTGCCACTGCATCAGTAAATCCAACTGCTGTATGCCCCGGAGCATCTGTTAGTCTTACATCAAATGCGTCACAAGGCGCCCAGACTTTATTGTCTGCTACTGGTGATGGAGGATTTGAAGCTGGAACATCAACTTTGGCAGCAAACGGGTGGACAGGAATAAATACCAGTCCTACAACATGGTATGCTGGAACAGCTGCCGGCGCACAGGCAGGAACAAAAGCTGCTTTTATCGGTACAGGCGCTTCCACATATTCAGGAAGCGGCAGCGCAATTGTTAAGCATTTTTATAGAGACATAGCAATTCCATCAGGAGCAACCAATGTTTACCTTAATTATTATTTAAAATACCCGACCATTGATAATAATTATGATTACTTCTATGTTTATACGACTACCACAGCATATACACCAGTCTCTGGCACTATTCCGGGAGCCGGATACTCGCAGAAATTTATTAATACAGGAACTACTTATTCAGCTTTCACCGCCATGCCTCAAATTGATTTATCTGCTTTGGCAGGCACCACAGTCAGATTGGTTTTTACGTTTAAAAATGATGGCGCTTCTCCATACGCTAACCCTGCTGTTGACGGAATATCGCTTATTTATACTCCGCCCGCAGCAACATACAGTTATACCTGGGGCTCTTCTCCTGCGGGTTATTCTTCATCCTCACAAAATCCCACCGCTAATCCTGCTGTAAATACATCCTATACAGTCACAGTTACCCAAACCATTTCCGGATGTACCGCAGCTGCTACTACAGCACAGGTTACCATGAATCCTGTTCCTGCTCAACCTGTAATTACAGGATTAGCTACTGTATGTGGTGGAACCGCTGGTGTGGTTTATACAATTGTTCCTATCACTTATGCCACCAGTTACACATGGTCGGTGCCTGCAGGCTCAACCATTACAGCCGGACAAGGTACTTCATCTATCACCGTAACTTTCGGAAGCACTTCGGGAAATGTTTCCTGTTATGCTACTGACGCCTGCAGCAGGAACAGCACCACTGCAAATTACGCTGTTACTGTTTTAGCCGCACCCGGTGCGCCAACAACTACAGGGGCAACTGCCTGTGGTATCAGCTCTGTATTATTATCTGCCAGCGGTTCACCAGCACACTACCATTGGTACGATGCTCCTTCGGGTGGCAACCTTGTAAATGACGGTCCAAGCACATATAATACTCCTGTTATTTCAATCCCAACAACCTATTATGTTGCAACCAATAACGGCTCATGCGATGGCCCGAGAAC
The DNA here is from genome assembly GCA_043801235.1 of Bacteroidota bacterium. Taxonomy (GTDB): domain Bacteria; phylum Bacteroidota; class Bacteroidia; order Bacteroidales; family CG2-30-32-10; genus DAOQAK01. The sequence goes on from JAZDMF010000139.1 coordinate 16,790, forward strand.
ACCAGTGACTGCCGGAATATTTATGGGTGGACTCGATGCTTATACAGTTACAAGGACGACAGGAATTACGTATGCTGATATTTCTGGAACAGGCACTGCCGTAGCATCATGGAAAAACGGAACAACTCACCCAACAGGTATGAGCGATTATGCTGATAGTAAAGACGATAATTTAAGTACCCCTATAACAATACCTTTTAGTTTTCCTTTCGATGGCGGAAATCACACTTCGCTTCTCGTAGGGCTGGACGGGTTTATCACATTTAATACGGCAACTAAAGCCGATGGCGCTGACCTGGCAGCCTGTGGTCCACCCGAACCCTATACCTGGCAGAATGATAATTTTAGTGTTACCGGACGACTGGGAACTTTACAGGCAATTGCACCGTTTTATAATGATTTATATTGTAACAATGCTATTACAGCTACATGTTATTATAAAACTGACGGCTCTGCACCAAACCGAATATTTACCGTTCAATGGACCAATGTTTATAATGATATTTATTGCTCAGGAAGTTCCTGTTCTGAATATCCTGGGAATTTGTATTTCCAGGTTAAATTATATGAAACCAGTGGCAACATAGAATTCTGGTATGGACCTACAATGACTCAGACCACATATAATTGGTGTGAAAGTGGCGATGATTGTACAATTGATGATGATTACACATCTGGCTTGAATTCCAGCACACTTAGTGCAAGTCCTACAATATCGCAATTATTTACACAACAAACTGCAAACACTGCAACATTTAATAATACCCCACAAAATGGACTGACAACATTACCAACAATAAATTCAAAAATTATATTAACCCGTACTGCTCCTGCAGCGCCCACTCTAATCCCATCTTCTGTTTGCAATGTTATAGATAATTATCCTGCAAACGGAGCAACAAATCAATGTCTGAATCAGATATTATCATGGAGCCCGGGCGATGGTAGTCCAACAAGTTATGATGTGTATTTCGGAACCAGTAATCCTCCGCCTTTTGCTGTAAATACAACACAGACTTTTTACAATCCCGGTACTCTGAATATGACAACCACGTATTACTGGAAGATAGTTCCTAAAAATTCTTTTGGTGCGGCTACAAATGTTCAGATAAATTCTTTTGCAACAGGAGTTGGTGACCAGCAACCTCACGAAATTACAAGTAATATAGGCACATTAGTATCGCATGTCGCCAGTGGCACCGATGTTGACGGTCATACCATATACACCAATACTTATGAGGTTTGTCCCAGTTCCCAGGGTGCAGGAACTTTAACAGCATGGAATTATACTTTATCAGAAGGCTCAGAATTGGATTGGACAACACCTTTTTATTTCTTTGGATGGCCCATTGTTCAGTGCACAGGCGCTATACCTTCAGACATTTGGGGAAATTGTGATGGTGGAACACAAACACCAATTCTCACATT
>JAZDMF010000147.1:0-2250 GCA_043801235.1 Bacteroidota bacterium
CACACAGGATTTTGGGATTTATATTGATGCCACTTCAGGAGGAACTAACACCATTGGTGGCAGCGGTATTGGAGAAGGAAATGTAATTTCGGGTAATAAAGATGCCGGCACAACAGGACGCGGAATTTATATTAATAGTTCAGCAGCAGCTGGTAATACAGTTCTCGGAAATATTATCGGCCCGCAGGCTGATGGAACAACGTATCTTGCTTCGAATTATCAATACAGAGGGGTTGAAATAGTTAATTCCGCTAATAACATTATTGGAGGAAACACTGCCGGAGCCAGGAATACTATTTCTGCCAACCAGAGTACCGGAGTTTATTTATCAGGCGCTGCCTGCTCCTTAAATGTGGTAACAGGAAATTACATCGGGATTGACAAAAATGGCACTTCCTTTATTACTGGAAGCACACAGGATATGGGAGTTTATATTTTTAACTTTGCCGCAAACAATACTATTGGTGGTAGCGGTGCAGGCGAAGGAAATGTTATTTCCGGAAATTATGCAAACGCAACAGATGGATGGGGAATTAATCTTAACAGCTCTGCCGCCGCAGGGAATACCGTTCTCGGAAATATCATAGGCCCGCAGGCAGACGGAATATCTTATGTAGTGTCTGGTCGAAAACGTGTAATGCGCTGGTTAACAACAATATAATGTTAATAACTTTTGCGAATAAATGTAAATGAAACAGGTTTTTTTGTTTTCTTTGTTATAGAAAACCTTATCACAAGGGAAAAAAATGAAAATAAGGGGCAAAAGATTCGATTTTTTTTGCCCCATTGAAAACCAGAAAAAAACATTCGCAGAAAAATGAGAAAGAAATTTGAGCAACAATACAGTATGGATATCATTCCAATATCCGAAGTGAAAATAATAAATAATAAGCGTGATGAATTACCACCGATATTGCTGGGATTGCAGCATATTTTTGTCACACCGGAATTGAGCCAGGAAATATTTAAACTTCTCTCATCAAAAATTGTTAAAGGGAAAAAAACGGGACGTTACGGAATGGATTTGTGGCATATCTTGGTATTAGGCGTAATCCGGATGGGGCTGGAAGCGAATTATGATCGATTATTAGATTTGGCAAATAATCATAAACTGATACGCAAAATAATGGGAGTTGAAAAAGATTTCGGGCAAGGGGTTGAATTCAAATATACGACAATAAAGGAAAATGTAAGCTTATTGGATGATGCAATAATAGATGAAATCAACACCATCGTTGTCAAAGCCGGTCATAAAATTGTTAAAAAAAAAGAGGAAAAATTAAAAATTAAAGCAGACACATATGTTCTGGAAACAAATGTACATTTTCCGACGGATATAAATTTGCTTTGGGACGCAGGCCGCAAGTGCCTTGATACCATAATAAATTTGACAAAAGAGCATAAGATCGAGGGTTGGAGGAAAGTGAAATTATGGTATCGGAAATTAAAAAATCAATCCCGCAATTTATCAAAAGCATGCCAGTCAGGAGGCAAAAATAAAGAACAAAAGGTAATAGAAGAAGCGGAAAAATATCTTTTTATTGCAAAAGGTTTAAATGAAAAAATACATTTGAGCAACAAGGAGGGTTGGGGAGATCTGAACCCGTCAGAAGCCCTGATCAGTATGATACAGCTGGATTATTTTCAGGGGATGTTAACAAAACATATTGATTTGGTAGAACGCCGATTAATAAAGGGCGAAACAATTCCGGCATCAGAAAAAATATATTCTATTTTTGAAACGCATAGTGAATGGATAAAAAAAGGAAAAGCAAACAACAAAGTAGAAATTGGTCATAATATTTTAGTGGTAAGCGATCAGTATCAATTTATATTGTATCACAAAGTAGTGGAACACCAGGTCGATGTAAAATTAGCCATACCAATGGCAAGGGAGTTGACCCGTATTTACGGACGAGGCGCCTTTCATAGCGGTAGTTTTGATAAAGGTTTTTGGAAGAAAGAAAATAAAGAAGAATTACGACCATTTTTTGAAATAGTTGTTCTGCCTAAAAAAGGAAAGAAAAATAAAGCAGAGCAGGAAGAAGAGTCATCAAAGGAATTTAGAAAACTACGCCACATGCATTCGGCAGTAGAGTCAAATATTAACAGTCTGGAGCATCATAGTCTGAATCGCTGTCCAGATAAGGGTTTGAGGAATTTTAAGAAATATGCGGCGTTTGGTGTATTGGCATATAACCTGCATCGCTTGGGTATAGTATTAATGAATGAGCAGGAAAAAGCCGCGGC
>JAZDMF010000157.1:0-3282 GCA_043801235.1 Bacteroidota bacterium
TGCTTGTATGTAGCACATACGATGCATTCATGCTGGAAGAAGACGGCCGTATCAATGAAAAAATTTTCAACGAGTACACTTCGCTGAACCTGCGCTATCCGCCGCAATTCACACACGCCAGTTCATCGACAATGGCATTCGAACTGCTGGCAAGAAACAATTACGACCTTATTATTACCATGCTTAACATTGGAAAAGTCGATGCTTTTGAACTTGCTAACAAAATAAAAAATACTTATCCTGATAAACCTATCGTCGTTCTTACACATTTTTCGAGAAAGGTATCGATCAAGTTGGCAAATGAAGATTTATCATCCATCGATTACGTGTTTTCATGGCTCGGAAATTCAAGTCTGTTACTCGCAATTATAAAACTGATTGAGGATAAAATGAATGCCGATTTTGATATTGATAAAGTTGGAGCGCAGGCTATACTTCTGGTTGAGGATTCCATACGGTTTTATTCAAGTTTTCTGCCGAATATTTACAAACTTATTTTTGAACAGAAGAATGAGCTTATGGCCGAAGGGCTGAATGAACATCAGAAAACCATGACCATGAGGGCCAGACCCAAAATACTTCTTGCAAAATCATACGAAGAAGCTGTGCTGTTGTATAACAGATATAAAAATAATCTGCTTGGAGTAATATCGGATATTAATTTTCCGAAAGATGGAAAAAAAGATTTTACAGCTGGAATAAAATTATGCAGCATGATACGCGGTGAAAATAATCAGTTGCCAATCCTATTGCAATCATCCGACAACATGTACGAAGAAGAGATCGGTGAATTGAGGGCTTCATTTATCCGGAAATATTCGAAAACGCTCCTTAACGATCTTCGCAAGTATATTAAAGAGAATTACGGCTTCGGCGATTTTGTTTTCAGGGATCCTGCAACGGACGAGGAGATTGACAGGGCAAATAATCTTCATTCATTGCAGATAAAACTTGCATCCGTCCCACCTGAGTCAATCGAATATCACGTAAAGCATAATCATTTTTCCCGCTGGTTGAAAGCTCGTGCGCTTTTCCCATTGGTCGATCTTTTCAAACGTAAATCAATGAAAGATTTTAAACATGTTGAAGAAGTGCGGAGTTACCTGATCGATACCATTGCCAATTACCGCATTAGCAAAGGACGTGGCGTTATTGCCAGCTACTTCGATGAATACGCCATTTTCTCTAGACTGGGAGACGGAATGCTGGGAGGCAAGGGAAGAGGGCTGGCTTTTGCCGATTACTTGATTAAAAAACATAAGATCATTCATAAATTCGAAAATGTTTATGTTTCTATTCCGCAAACTGTTGTAATCACTACCGATGTATATGACGAATTTATGGAAATGAATGACATGTATAAAATTGCATCTACTGATATGAAAGATGACGATGTACTTATGCAGTTTATTTTCGCAAAACTGCCGGAACGTACTACCGATCAGCTTAGTTATTTTGTAAGTGTTGTCGATAAACCTATAGCTGTCCGTTCTTCAAGTCTTCTTGAGGATTCGCACTACCAGCCATTCGCAGGGGTTTATTCAACATATATGGTGCCGAATACCGATAAAGATTCTTCCATCCGCCTTCAACAGCTTGAAATTGCCATTAAAAGTGTGTATGCTTCGGTATTTTTTAAAGACAGCCGTTCTTACATTACAGCAACTGCAAATCTTATTGATGAAGAAAAAATGGCTGTAGTGCTTCAGGAAGTTGTGGGCAAGTCCTACGGCCAGCGTTATTATCCTAATATTTCCGGTGTTGCCCGTTCCATAAACTTCTATCCTGTGGGGCAGGAAAAGCCTGAAGAAGGCATCGTAAATATTGCACTCGGACTTGGAAAAACAATTGTTGACGGAGGTGTTTCTCTGCGTTTTTGTCCGAAGTATCCTAAAAACATTCTGCAGCTATCAAATTATGAAACGGCGCTACAAACAACGCAGAAAGAATTTTATGCCCTTGATCTGAATTCATACAGTTTCCGGCCATCTATTGATGATAGCGTTGATCTGATGAAACTGAAAGTGGATGATGCACTACATGATGGTTCATTAAAGCATATCGTTTCAACATTCGATTTTCAGGATCAGATTATACGCGATGGCTTCGAGCATTCGGGCAAGAAAATTATTACGTTTGCGAATGTTTTAAAATACAATGTGTTTCCGCTTGCTGATATATTAAATTTATTGCTGGAAACCGGCCAGCGTGAAATGAACAATCATGTGGAAATTGAATTTGCAGTAAACCTTGATGTGCCTGAAGACGAACCGAAAATATTCAACTTTCTCCAGATACGGCCAATTGTTGAAGCTTCAGACAAGAATAATATCAATGTAGATAATATTTCGCGCGATGATACTATTATTTTTTCTCTGTCTGCATTGGGAAACGGCACTATTAACAATCTCAGGGATTTTGTTTATGTGAAACCTGATGGCTATTCTGCATCAAATAACCTGGCAACCACAACAAAAATTGAATATGTGAACAGCGTGTTGCAGGATGAAGGAAGGAATTATATTCTTGTAGGTCCCGGACGCTGGGGCTCAAGCGATCCGTGGCTCGGCATTCCTGTTAAATGGTCGCAGGTATCGGCAGCACGACTTATGGTGGAAGCGGGGCTAGATAAATACAGGATCGATCCCAGCCAGGGCACACATTTTTTTCAGAACCTTACTTCGTTTCATGTCGGTTACTTTACTATTAATCCATATATTAATGAAGGGTATTATGATACCGCTTACCTTGCATCATTGAATGCAATCTACGAAGACGAATACATCCGCCATGTCCGCTTTGAAAATCCGTTGATAGTTAAAATTGACGGAAAGAACAGCAAAGGGGTTGTGCTTAAAAGCAAAACGTAATCTTTCAAAACGGGAATTTTCCTAAAAAAATTATTGTAAAGTAATCTGATCAGCCTGCAATACTTAATGTTCGCAGGATCTTCTCATTGATAATTTCAATATCATTGTTATTTTCAATATTAATTATATTGTCTTTTTTAAAGTCGGAAAGTATTCTGACAGCACTTTCGGTCGACATGGCAGCAAGTTCGGCAATGTCTTTTCTTGTGATATAGTTTTTAATAAGGTTGCTGTTGAAAATATCATTTTTCAGATACAGCAGTATTTCCGCCATCCGCCCGAGGGCCTGTTTGTTTGCGATGCATGAAAGGCGTTTCAGATGACGTTCAGTAGTATTGCAGTACCATTTAAAAATATTTTGAGAAAAAACAGGATTGGATTCAATAGTCTGCCTGAACAGATTGTTCTCAAT
>JAZDMF010000160.1:0-7348 GCA_043801235.1 Bacteroidota bacterium
CATGGCATGATACGCCTTTGAATTTTATCTCAATTTCCATGCGGCCCCTGTGCCCCCTGTAAATATTGAGGTTTGTGGGTTCCGTGCTGATAACAAAATCAGGTTTCAGTTTTTCTTCTTCAATAATATATTTCCAGCAAAGTCCGTCACAGTCTTCTTCCATTACACTGCCGACAACATAAACCGTAAGGTCGCGATCAAAACCAAGTTCTTTTAAAATTTTTACACTTGTAACAGCAGGAGCCGGTCCGCCTTCCTGGTCAACAGTTCCGCGACCATGAACAAAACCGTCTTTTATTTCACCGCTGAACGGATCAAAGTTCCAGTTGTCGATATTGCCCACATCTACAGTATCCATGTGTCCGTCAATTGCAAGAATGCGCTTGCCGTTCCCGATTCTTCCGATAACATTGCCAAGCCCGTCAATTTTTACCTCATCAAATCCGGCTTCTTCCATCTGGCGTTTTAATTCAAGCTGAACATCTTTTTCGTTCATGCTGGTCGATTTTATTTTCACCAGTTTGGAAAGATTGTTAGCAGTGTAATCTCTGTATTTAAGGGATAATTCATTTATTTTAGAAAAAATTTCGTTCATGATTTTGTATTTTTATTTTCTAAAAAAATAATAGGGTTAGATTAAATGAAATAGAAGGGGATTTTTTTTTACGCCTTAATTTCCAATCCTTCTTTCCTGATAATCTGTAAAAGAGGTGAAACATCATCATTAAGGAATTTTTGTAAACCTATGGTGTAAGGTTCAATTCTCACATCTACATTTTCAGTAAGTGTCCATGCCTTAGCGCGCAACTTATCGTTTTTTTTCAAAAGATTCTGAAACGACAAGAATATCAATATCACTATCTTTTGTTGCATTGTTATTCCTGTAGCTTCCATACAGAAAAGCCGTATGCACAGGAATTCCTGATGCATTCAGAAGGGCAATATATTTTTTTAAAATATTTATAACTTGTTTTTGAGACATTGAAATAAATTTTCAGTTTGTTTCAGATATTTTCTTGCAACACTTAAGAGTGGCACCGATGGATAATATTCAGGATACCTTCCTTCAAGCTGATATATCATCAATATGCCTAAAAGTTCTTTCTCTTTTGGTGTTAATACTAAAATGGTATTTGAAAGTAGAGAAGTAAGGTTGTGAATTTTAGGAGGGATCGTTTTTGATTTTTTTACGATATGTGCTTTTATTATTTTTTCAATGGCGAGGTGGCAAAAGAAAAGCCCATGCAATATTTTTTTATTGGAAATAAGGATGGCAGCAGACTGAAAATCGTCTTCACCAGTTTTTACCCAATATTCTATTTGTTTGTCGGTGTTCAAAACATCTTGCTTTATGGCAAAGATACAGAAAATCTAATTATTTAATCTTGAAGAAATCTCGGAATACTATTTCTGAATTATTTCTTGCTTTTCTTATTCTGTTTCAAATTCTCTATAGATAACAAAATCATTTCCGCCGTTGCAGGCAAAGAAAATTCAGGTTCTTCCTGGTGATCTTTCACTGCAGATATTGCATCTTTTATTGCCAGCCATACAGAGAATGCCAGCATAAAAGGTGGTTCTCCAACTGCTTTGCTCCTGCGGATAGTTCCTTCATTGGGAACATTCTTTAGAAGTTCAACACGGAAATCAAGAGGAATATCATTCACTGTAGGAATTTTATATGTATCTGGTGAATGTGTCAGGAGGTTTCCGTTCTTATCCCATTTTAATTCTTCGGTTGTAACCCATCCCATGCCCTGAACAAATCCGCCTTCAACCTGTCCTTTGTCGATTCCTTCATTTATTGAATCGCCTACATCATTTATAATATCGGTCCGTAATAATTTATGTTGTCCGGTAAGAACATCTATTTCCACTTCGGAAACCGACATACCGTAAGCAAAATAATAAAAAGGGATTCCCTGTCCTTTTTCCCTGTCGAAATATATTCCGGGAGTTCTGTAAAAACCAGTTGAACTCAGGCTGACCTGTTTTAAATATGCCGTATTTATTAATTCATCAAAGGAAATTTTTCTTTCCTGATCTTCTTTGTCAAAAATTAAATTGTTTTCAAAAACTATATTTTCTATTAAAATTTTATAAGAATATTTTTTTTCAAATTCAGAGATCACAATTTCTGTAAGACTTGATTTTATTGTATCAATAGCATTCTTCACAGCCATGCCATTAATGTCGCTTCCGGAAGATGCAGCAGTCGGTGAAGTATTAGGAACTTTTGAAGTATTGGTTGCATTCATTTTTACTTTATCAGGTGTAACGCCAAGTTCAGCAGATGCAATCTGTAAAATTTTTGTATGCAAACCTTGTCCCATTTCAGTTCCGCCGTGGTTTACCAGGACAGTTCCGTCCGTATAAATATTTACCAGTGCACCAGCCTGGTTAAGGAAAGATGTAGTGAATGAAATGCCGAATTTAACAGGAGTAATAGCAAGGCCTCTTTTATAAAATTCATTTTCTTTATTGAAAGCGTCTATTTCTTTTCTTCTTTTGAAATATCCGGATGATTCAATAAGCTTGTTGTATATGGTGGACAGGTGGTTGTTTTCAACCTTTTGTCCGTAGGGAGTATAAAAATTATTTTCATGTTTGTAAAAATTTTTATATCTGATTTCTGCCGGTTCCTTATGCAGATAACGGGCTATTCTGTCAATTGCAGTTTCAATAACCGCCATTCCCTGCGGACCACCGAAACCCCTGAATGCCGTATTCGAAGGAAGATTTGTTTTCCAGGCTTTTCCGATAATCTGAACATGCGGAAGAAAATATGCATTATCGGAATGTAAGGTTGCTCTTTCAAGAATAGCCATTGACAGATCGGTTGCGGCGCCGGCATCGGCATTCAGTTCAACTTTGTATGCCAGTATTTGTCCTTCGTTGTCAAAACCGATTTCATATTTTGAATAAAAACGATGACGTTTGCCAGTCATGATCTGATCATCATCCCTGAAAAGATGAATTTTTACCGGACGTTTCGTTGCATGAGCAAGCAGCGCAGCCCAGGCTGCCACATGGTTTCCCTGTGTTTCTTTTCCTCCGAAACCGCCGCCAATTCTTTTTACTTCAACCTCAACTTCATTCTTGGCTATTCCTAAAACTTCAGCAACAATGGCCTGTGTTTCGGTTGGATTCTGGCTCGATGCATGTACCAGCATTTCTTTTCCTTCGCCCGAAACAGCAAGCGCCGTCTGGGTTTCAAGGTACCAGTGTTCCTGTCCGCCGGTTTTTAACTCGCCCTTAATTACATGCGGAGCGGTTTTTAAGACCTCGTCAACATTCCCTCTTTCAATTATTCTTGGAGGAGCTATAAGGCTGTTTTTTTCTATGGCAGTTTCAATATCAAGGATAGCTTCAAGCGGTTCGTAATCAATTTGAATAAATTTTTCAGCTTCATGCAGGGCTTCTGCATTCTCGGCAGCGATAAGGGCTACAGCCTGCCCGACAAATGATACTTCTTTTTCAGCTATGCATATTTCATCATGAACAACGGGACCCATCTGATTTTTCCCGGGAATATCTTTTGCAATAAGAACGGCGTGTACTCCTTTTACTTTCAGGGCTTTTTTTATATTCAGCTTTTTGATTTTTGCATGAGCAAATTTGCTGAATACAACTTTGCCAAGCAATAGTTGGTCATGAACAGGAATGTCATTCACGTAAACCGATTCGCCTGTTACATGTTTTATGGCACTGTCGTGATGAATATTTGATCCCATAATTATATTTCAAAATTATGATTTTCTTCTTAACAGGTCGCCCCTATGTGGCTTGGTTGACATACTATTGTATGCTTTTACAAACAGATCGCTCCTGACGGAGCTGAAATATTAAATATATTATAGTAGGAAAACTTTTTTTCATTTTTGCTATTAAAGTCCCGTAGGGACGAACTGTTTGTAAAAACAAACCTCTGTTTATATGAAGCTCTGTAGGAGCGCCCCGTAAATTTTATTCAATCCATTCAAATAAATATTTATCAGAAAAATTAATATCAAAATCTTTTAATAGCTTCAGATATTCCTCTTTAAAACTGGTTTTTTTATGATGCTCTTCCTGATTCATTATATAATTTATAACATTTGATAAATGTGAATAAGAATAAGAAAATGCGCCATATCCTTCCTGCCATTCAAATTTACCTTTTAACCATTTTTTGTCATTGATAAACTTTGAAGAAACTGCTTTTATGTCTCTTGAAATGTCAGAAATGGATTGAGATGGATTCAGTCCAATAAAAACATGCGTATGATCGGGCATGCAGTTTATTGCAAGCATTTTATGTTTGCGTTTTTGTACAATACCGGTAATGTATTTTTGTACTTCTTCTTTGTGTTTTGCATGTATTAAATTCAGTCTGCCATTTACACAAAATACAATCTGGATGTATAGCTGTGTGTACGTATTTGCCATTTTGTTTTTATTTATTGTTCTTAACAGGTCGCCCCTATGGGGCTTGGTTGACATACTATTGTATGCTTTTACAAACAGATCGCTCCTGACGGAGCTGAAATATTAAATATATTATAGTAGGAAAACTTTTTTTCATTTTTGCTATTAAAGTCCCGTAGGGACGAACTGTTTGTATAAAACAAAAAGTTATTTATATAAAACTCCATAGGAGCGACCTGATTAATTAATTGTATCATTAAAAAATTTCATTAACAAATTTTTTGCTGCCGTTTTTCTATACATGGCTTCTGACCTTGCATCGGAAATCGGTGTGAATTCTTCTGCAAGTATTTCCATAGCGGCTTCAATGTTTTCGCGTGACCATTTTTTACCTTTTAAGTAGTTTTCTGTATTCACTGCGCGTTTTGTGTAAGCTGCCATTCCGCCGTAAGCTACGACTGCTTCAGAAACCAGACTGTCCTCAAGCTTAATGTTGAAAGTTGCGCTGACTGTTGATATATCAAGGTCTTTTCGTTTCGATACCTTGTATGATCTGATGATCTGGTTTTTGCCAGGCCGAGGAATAATTATTTCAGTGATAAGCTCATTTTCTTTAATGTCGGTTTGCCTGTATCCTTTTATAAAATCTTCAACAGGCAATATACGCTCTGAAACTTCAGATTTTAATTTGACAGCGGCTATATATGCAAATAATAATGGCAAGCAATCGCCGATAGGCGAAGAAGAACCCACATTTCCTCCTATTGTTGCAATATTCCTGATTTGCAACGAACCAAAAACATTTAAAATATTTTGTAGGGCAGGAAGTTTTCCGGCAGAATATTTTCTCACTTGTTCCAGGGAAAGTCCGGATCCGAAATAAAAATTCTTTTCATCTTCGTTAAATGTTTTTAGTTCATTAACATCCGATAAATCGATAATTTCAGTGAGTAATTCTTTTTTCTTTGTCTGTCTTAAAGCAATGTCAGTTGAGCCATTGATAATTATTGCATCTGGATTTTCTTTTTTCAGTCGTAGTGCCTCATTCAGCGAAAATGGCTTATGATATGTTTGTTTTTTTATTTTGAATTTTAATGTTTTTTCTCCGGCTGTAATCTTTGAAATCAACGAAATGATTTCATTTTCTTTTTCGGTAAAATGGTCAACTCCATTGTGGGTACAAGCTCTTTGCGCTGCTTCAATAATAGGCTGGTATCCTGTGCAGCGGCATAAATTTCCGGTGAGGGCATCCCTGATGATGCCAACCGAAGGAATGTGGTGATTTTTATATAGGGCAAACAGCGACATGACAATTCCCGGAGTACAGTATCCGCACTGGCTTCCGTCCAGTTCAACCATAAGTTGCTGGACAGGATGAAGTATTTTTTCTCCGTTGAGGATTTGTGCAAGATTTTCAACTGTTATCAGTTGCTTGCCATGGATCATAGGCAAAAACAACAGGCAGGAGTCGATGGCCCTGTACTGAAGTTTTCCGTCTTCGGGTTGAGCAACAACTATAGTGCAAGCGCCACAATCACCTTCAGCGCAACCTTCCTTAACTCCCTTGTGGTCGGGCAAAGAACGCAGATAATTTAATACAGTAGCTGAAGGAAGAATGTTCTGTTTTCGAAAATCAATCTCTTTTATTTTCCCGTCAAGAATAAATTGTAATGAAGCCATAATATCCTGTCATGCTTTTAATGAAGAATTCCTCACATCGATAAGTTTGGCAACAATACTGATAGCAATTTCCTGGGGGGTTTCGGCGGCAAATTTAATCCCCATCGGCATGTCGATCTTTTCAATTTCTTTTAATGAAAGAATCTTTTCGTCAAGCAGGTTTTTTTTAACTACCTCTACTTTTCTTTTGCTGCCTATCATTCCAACGTATGCGTGAGGTTTGACAGCAACCCGGCGAAGTATCCCTTCATCGTATTCATGTTTTGGAGTAACGATAACTATAAATGTATTTTCATCAAATACCGTTTCATCAATTGCTTTGAAGTAATCGTTGCATACACATTTGCATCCATTGAAATCATTTTGGTCAAAAATGCCTTTGCGCGTATCAAAAACAGTAATATTGAATTCTAATTCCTTTGCATATTTCACAACGGCTTTGCCAATATGTCCTGCTCCAAAAATGTACAGTTTCTTAAAAACATTCAAAGGTTCAATGTATACCTCCATTGAGCCGCCGCATTTCATTTTCAGGTCTTCTTCCAGTTGATAACTCTTGATTACAGGTTTTCCTTCTTTAATTATGTCCGCAGCATGATCAATTACATCTTTTTCTATACTGCCGCCGCCGATAGTACCGAAGATGGTTTTATCTTCAAGAACAATCATCTTCGCTCCGGTTTTTCTTGGCGTTGAACCGGAAGTAGAAATTACAATACATAATGCGGAACCTTTTCCGTCGTTCCTGAGTTCTTCAATTTTAGAATAGATAGTATTCATATGTAATGTTTATATATAATAGCATGCAAAGATAAGTTAAATGCAGTATTTTTTATCCTGTTTTTTTTACAAAAAGGAAAAGTGCTTATTTTGCGGAAAAACATTTATGATAACACTGAAAATAATTGAAGAGTTTCTTCAGAATAAAGAAATTGCTGTAATAGGAGCATCATCCGATAGAAAGAAATTCGGGAATGTAATTTTGCGTTTTTTTAAAGACAGGGGGTTTATTTTTTTTCCCGTGAATCCGGGTGTTAAGGAGATTGAAGACATCAAATGTTTTCCTGATACAAAAAGCCTTCCACACACCGTAAAAGATGTGGTATTCACATCAAAGCCGGAAATTACCGAAGTTTTAATCAAAAGAATTCCTCGAGGCTCTGCCTCGGGGTAAAGATTTGTTAGCTATAAAAATAGTAATTTTATAGCATGAGTGAACATATATTTAAAAGGCATAACAAAACACTACTATTATATCATA
>JAZDMF010000181.1:0-19032 GCA_043801235.1 Bacteroidota bacterium
CTACCATTGACGTATTTTTCTAAATAACTAACATTGAACGAAATAAATAATGAATAATGAATAACGAATTTTGAATATCGAACTTGAATAAAACGTTATTTATATTGCTTTTTTTGTAAAAAATTATCCCTCAGTCTGACAACTTAAGAATATAAAATTAAGGTTGTTTGTATTCACTTCTACCGTATACTTTACAACCTTACCATTATTTTTTTCACAATACTATTTTTCCATTCATGAAAATTTCCTTCAATAATTTTTTTTCTCGCTTCGTTAACCAACCATATATAAAATGCCAGGTTATGAAGTGTGGTTATCATGGGAGCAAGAATTTCTTTTGAAATAAACAAATGCCTAAGGTATGCACGGCTGTATTGAATGTCTACATATGAAGTGCCTTCTTCATCAACAGGACCCAGGTCGTCTTTCCATTTTTCATTCCGTATGTTGACTATACCATTTTTTGTGAAAAGCATACCGTTGCGGGCATTGCGCGTAGGCATGACGCAGTCAAACATGTCAACTCCCAAAGCAATACATTCCAGAATATTTGCCGGTGTTCCCACTCCCATAATGTATCGCGGTTTATCAGCAGGCAAAATTCCGCACACCAGTTCTGTCATTTCATACATTACTTCTTTCGGCTCCCCTACTGATAAGCCACCTATAGCATTACCTTCCATGTTCTTTGAAGCAATATACTCGGCTGATTGTGTTCTTAAATCTTTATAAACGCTGCCCTGCACAATAGGAAAAAGTTTCTGCGCATATCCGTATTTTTCCTTTGTATTATTGAAATGTGTTATACAGCGGTCAAGCCAGCGATGCGTGATCTGCATTGATTTTTTAGCATACCTGTACTCACATGGAAATGGAGTGCATTCATCAAAAGCCATCATGATATCGGCACCTATGGTACGCTGAATATCTATGACATTCTCTGCATTAAATACATGTCGCGATCCATCGATATGCGATTGAAAAACTACTCCGTCGTCAGTAATTTTTCTGGAACCGGTAAAAGAAAACACCTGGTATCCACCGCTATCGGTAAGCATTGGTTTATTCCATGCAATGAATTTCTGTATGCCACCGGCTTTTTCAATTATTTTAAGTCCTGGTCTGAGATATAAATGATACGTGTTCCCCAGAATTATTTGAGCTTTAACATCATTTCTCAGATCCAGTTGCTGAACAGCTTTGACTGTACCAGCTGTTCCAACCGGCATGAATACAGGTGTATCAATAATACCATGTCCTGTTTGAAGAGAGCCTGCTCTTGCTTTTGTGCCCTTATCTTCATGTGATATTTGAAAACTCACCTCTTTTTGTTTATAAAATTCTGCCCAAAGATAATCCATTAAATATTTGAATGAATACTTTTGCCAATTCAGAAATTGTAAAAATTTGAAATTAATTATTCAATGCAATTTGTAGTATTTTGTGTTTTCGTGATTTAGTGGCTATTATTTTTGCCACAAAAACACCAAATAGCAAAAATTCGCTAAAAGTCATTCTTTTGAAATGGAATTTAATATTTTAAAATAGGCAAACTTTCATAAACAGAAAATGTTTTGCCAGTATATCATATCTGATAATTTGTTATCCGGGGCTTTCATAGTCCTGGTATTCTCTTTTATTATCCTGATGGCATATTACTGGTGTATTTTCAGCCGGCTGGCTTTCTATAGAAAAAAAACAAATCACGAAGGGAATCATCCTGTATCTGTTGTTATCTGCGCAAAAAACGAATATTCCAACCTTAAGAAAAATCTTCCATTAATACTTGAACAGGATTATACCGATTTTGAAGTGGTGCTTGTGAATGACTGTTCGGATGATGACAGTGATTATCTGCTGAAAAAATTTTCCGAGCAGTATTCCTACCTCAATGTTGTTACCATAAAACAAAATGTTAATTTTTTTACCGGGAAAAAATTCGCCCTTGCAGTGGGAATAAAATCAGCTAAAAATGATTTGGTGCTGCTTACCGATGCCGACTGCACTCCAAAAAGCAAACGCTGGATATTTGAAATGCAGAAATGTTTTTCGGATAAAAAGCAAATTATTATCGGATACAGCGGGTATGAAAAACGAAAAGGATTTCTGAACCGCATGATACGTTATGATACGATCTATACAGCCATTCAGTATTTGTCGTATTCACTCTCAGGCATGGCATATATGGGTGTCGGAAGAAATCTTGCCTATAACAAGGAGTTGTTTTTTAAAAATAAAGGCTTCACTTCACATTATCACATCGCTTCGGGTGATGATGATCTTTTCATCAACCAGGTTGCCAAACACGGTAATACATGCATCGAAATAATTCCTGAAAGCCAGACATTCTCAGCGCCAAAATTAAATTGGCCCGACTGGCTCAGGCAAAAAAAGAGGCATTATTCCACCGGAAAATTGTATAAGAATAAACACAAACTGCTTCTTGGATTATTCCCCATGTGCAACTTACTTTTCTATACTACACTTGTGTTTTTGTTAACACAGCTTATTCTCGACTTTTCTTTGGGTAATATAATTCTTGTTTCTTCGTTTTATTTTTTGAAAACGGCATCCCAGATGTTTATTTTTAAAAAATGCATGAAGCGGTTGGATGAGAAAAATTTATTATTAATTTCGCCGGTGATGGATTTTATTTTTATCATCATAAATCCATTGATCGCATTTTCAAATTTTTTAGTACAGGACAATAAATGGAAGTAGCATCGCATCTTACAGACAAAGCTCTGCGCGATTACAAACTTGTTCAGCTGGCCGTGGATGATGGCAATCAGAAAGCCTATGCCGACCTGATGAACAACTATAAGGATTCCATTTATTTCATGCTGCTGAAAATGACAAACAATACCGATGATGCTGACGACCTTACTATTGAAGCTTTCGGCAAAGCATTTAAAAAACTGCATCAGTACACACCCGATTATGCCTTCAGCACCTGGCTTTTTAAAATAGCTTCGAACAACTGTATTGATTTTATCCGTAAGAAAAAGAAAATTACTTTATCTATCGATAAAACTTTTGAAAACCAGGAAGGCAGCGAAATGGCGCAGAACATTCCGGCAGGGGTTCTCGATCCCGAGGAATGTTTTATCAAAAAGCAGAAAGTAAAACTGATGCGCGATATTGTGGAGAAGCTGAAACCCCGCTACAAGTCGCTTATTGAAATGCGCTATTTTAAAGAATTATCATACGAAGAAATTGCTGATGAACTGAAACTCCCTCTTGGCACTGTTAAAGCCCAACTCTTCCGCGCACGAGAATTCCTGTATAATATTCTTAAAGATTCGCAGGAGACTATCTGACACTGTTCAGTATTTGCAATTATTAATTTTACTACCCGACTTTTTTATTATTTTTGATTTTCTTTTTTATTTATGCGCGTAGTAATTCAAAGAGTTTCCGAAGCTTTTGTCTCCGTTGATAAGCAGGTTATAGGAAAAATCAATAGCGGGCTGCTGGTGCTTGCTGGTTTCGAAGAAAGCGATACCAATGTAGATATTGAATGGCTGAGCAAGAAAATCATTCAGCTTCGCATTTTTAATGATAGTAATGGAATGATGAATCTTTCCATAAAAGATGTTAACGGAGAAATACTTACAGTAAGCCAGTTCACGCTTCATGCTCTTACTAAAAAAGGAAACCGCCCATCATACATACGTGCGGCAAAACCAGAAACAGCCATTCCGCTTTATGAAAAATTTAATCTGAAATTATCTGAAGAACTAGGAAAACCAGTACAAACTGGCATTTTTGGCGCTATAATGGATGTGCGGCTGATAAATGATGGCCCCGTTACAATAATTATTGATACTAAGAATAAAGAATGAACGTTAATATTCAAGAAACTATATAAAATCAATACACTTGTTTAAGTCCCAAATTCTAAATTCAAAGAGGATTTGTTGCGTAAGGCTTTGGGACTATGGGCTTGGGGCTTATTTGACGATCGTATAAATTTATCCTCATATTACATTAGGCAAAACTTTTAAATGAATGTCAATACCGCACAAAATATTTTTCCTTGTTTTACATATTTATAGCATCACTGTTTTTTCACAGCACAAAAATATTCTTATCAGCAACCAGAATTCGCCTGAAGAAGTGACCATATGTATAAATCCTAAAAAGCCAAACCAGGTGGCAGCCGGAGCGAATATCACAAGTTTTTATTTTTCGGGCGATACGGGAAAAACATGGAGAAGCGGTGAACTTGAAAGCCCCTATGGAGTATGGGGTGATCCTGTAATTATTGCTGATACTTTCGGGCATTTTTATTATTTCCATCTTTCCAATCCTGAAAACGGAAACTGGATTGACCGCACTGTTTGCCAGAAATCGTACGACGGAGGTATTACATGGACTCCCGGAACATTCAGCGGGCTAAACGGTAAGAAGGCGCAGGATAAACACTGGGCAACCGTTGATCCGAAAACCAATAATATCTATGTTACATGGACACAGTTCGACAAATACGGAAGCAAATCAAAACAGGATAGCACAAATATTTTATTCACTTCATCATTCGATGCGGGAAAAACCTGGACAACACCTGTGCGCATAAATCAGGAAGCGGGAAGATGCCTTGATGACGACATGACTGTTGAGGGCGCTGTTCCCTGCGTCGGGGCTAATGGCGAGATATATGTTTCATGGGCTGGAAATAAATCCATTCATTTTGACAAGTCGCTCGATTCAGGAAAAACCTGGCTTGCAAACGATATACTTGTTTCCGACATGCCCGGAGGATGGGACTTTTCAGTTCCCGGCATGCAACGCTGCAACGGAATGCCAGTTACTGCATGCGATATAAGCAACAGCCCTCATAAAGGAACCATTTATATCAACTGGTCCGATCAGCGCAACGGAGAAAATAACACGGATATATGGATTGCTGAATCAACCGATGGTGGCAGCACATGGACATCACCGAAAAAAGTAAATACCGATACCGTTTCCCGTCACCAGTTCTTTACATGGATGGCAATTGATCAGACAAATGGTAATATTTACATAGTTTATTATGACAGGAGAAATTATTCTGACAATACCACCGATGTTTTCCTTGCATTTTCCACTGATGGTGGTGAAACCTTCAAAGACGTCAAAATAAGTGAACGCTCTTTTTCTCCATACGGTTTTGTTTTTATGGGCGATTATAATAATATTGCAGTGTATAATAATATTATCAGACCTATATGGACTACAATGGATCTAAATTTCCGTTTGAGCATATGGACAGCAATTATTGATGTACCTTTACTTTTTAAATAAGACTTTATGAAGTGTGCCGGAAAATGTTTTGTTTTTATTTTTCTGCTGTTTTATATGATATATTGCAGCATCTTAGCCCATGCACAGCATAAAAATATTTGCATCAGTTCCAAAAGCGATCCTGAAGAAGTAACCCTGTGCATTGATCCTTTAAAACCGAACATAATTGTTGCCGGTGCCAATACTGAACATTATTATTATTCGGGCGATACAGGCAGAACATGGAAGGATGGCTCTATGCGGTCATCTTTTGGAGTGTGGGGCGACCTTTGTATGCTTGTTGACTCACTGGGCAACTTCTATTGTTTTCATCTTTCCAAAATGGAAACCGGAAATGCGTATGACCGGCTGATATGCCAGAAATCGTACGATAAAGGGGCAACATGGACCAATGGCACATATCTCGGCGTTAATTCCGATTACTCGCAGGATAAAGAATGGGCGGCCATTGACCCTGTTACCAACTACATTTATGTTACATGGACAGAACAAAAAGAAAGCTACTCCCATAGCAGCTACGGTCAGAAAACAAAAACAAACATCATGCTTTCTGTTTCAAAGGATCTCGGACATACATGGTCTAAGAGCATGCGTATAAACGAAAAACCGGGCGCTGATTTCAGCGACTGGAAATCGGTGATTGGCGCTATGCCTGCCATTGGCCCGAATCATGAAGTGTATGCCACATGGGTAAATTATGATGCCCTGTTTTTTGACCGTTCGCTCGACAGCGGCAAAACATGGCTGGATAAAGATATTCTCATTGATTCGCTATCATACAAATGGTCAATGAAGGTAAGCGGCATGTACCGCTGCTATACCTTTCCGATTATGGCTTGCGATGCCGGCAAGGGAAAATATAACGGAAACATTTACATCTGCTGGGCAGACCAGAATAAGGACAACTCCAACACAGATATTTTTCTCTCAAAATCGACCGACAACGGCGATACATGGACAAAACCCATGAAAGTAAACAATGATACAACCGTCCGCCATCAGTACATGCCATGGATCACTGTTGACCAGGTAACGGGGATTGTTTATATAGTTTTTTATGACCGGAGGCATCATGGCAATTCAAAAACCGATGTTTACATGGCCACATCTTTTGACGGAGGCGAATCCTTCATCAATACGAAAATAAACAAGTCTTCTTTCACGCCAAACAACAGTACATTCATGGGCGATTACATCGGAATTGCCGCTCATAACGATATCGTAAGGCCAATATGGACTACCATGGACGATCATCAGAATATGAGTATCTGGACTGCAATAATCGATGTGCTGAAACTGAAATAATTTTTCGTGAAACCCGGATATTCATACAGGACTTCTAAGAAAATTATTCTGTTATTTTTCTTCATTTTTTTTATTTCAGAAAACCTTTTGCCGCAAAATTTTTCATTAAACGGCAAAGTGATCGATTCGCAAACAAAGGAACCTCTGGCATTTGTAAATATTCTCATCAACAATGAAATTTATGTTTGCCAGTCCGACATTGATGGTGTTTTCAAAATTTCACATCCAAGGCATATTGATTCATTAAAGCTGAGTTATGTAGGTTATGAGTCACTCCTTTTTCATGTGGGCGAAAAAACAAAAAACATCTTCATTGCAATGAACAGGAAAGAAATCCTGTTGAATGAAGTCGTGATTTTTCCCGACGAAAATCCTGCGCATCGCATCATCAGTAAAATGATTGAGAACAGTGATATGAATAATCCCGAAATGCTTCCGTCATTTTCTTACGACTCTTACAACAAAATGATTTTTTCTGCTGATATTGATTCGTTGAGGAACGATGGCACAGATAACGATTCTGATTTTTTATTTACAAAGGATTTTTTCGATAAACAATACCTTTTTCTGATGGAAAGCGTAACGGAGCGCAGGTTCATGTACCCCGACAAGAGCAACGAAAAACTTATCGCATCCAAAATCTCGGGATTTAAGGATCCGTTATTTGCCATGCTTGTTACTCAGATGCAGTCGTTCTCTTTTTATAATGAACTTATTCATATCGGTGATAAATATTATATGACACCTCTCAGCAAAGGCAGCACTGATAAATATTTTTTCCTGCTTGAAGATACCCTTTACCAGGGCGGCGACAGCATTTATGTTATTTCTTTCACACCCCGTAAAAACCGGAATTTCGACGGGCTTAAAGGAGTGCTGTACATCAATACAAACGGCTATGCCATTCAGAATGTAATTGCTGAACCTGCAAATGAAGAGGAAGGGGGACTGGCAATAAAGATCCAGCAGATGTATGAATATATTGATAACAAACAATGGTTCCCCGTTCAGCTGAATTCCGATTTTATTTTTAATAATATTTCCGTCAATAAAATTAAATTATACGGACAGGGCAGAAGTTATCTGAAAAACATTATGCTTAATCCCGGCCTGAAAAAAAGTGATTTTTCAAACATCGAACTTGAAGTGCAGGATAACACAGTTGTGCCCGATGACAACATCTGGAACACCTACCGCACCGACAGCCTCACAGATAAAGACAAACGCACCTACCGTGTTATTGACAGCCTCGGAAAAGCATCCGACTTCGACAGAACGATGAGATCTCTGGAAACGATGATGTCAGGAAAAATACCATTTAAAATCATTGACTTCGATATTGATCGCTTTATTGACTTTAATGATTATGAAGGGTTCAGGATTGGACTAGGGTTTCACAACAATTATAAAATAAGCGGCAGGATCACTGCCGGAGGATATTTTGCATATGGATTCAATGATAAAGCCTTCAAATATGGCGTCGATGCATCTTTCATTATTTCAAAAAAACACGATCTGAGCGTTGGCACATCCTTTTTTAAGGATGTTTTAGAATCAGGTGGCGCGGGCTTTTATGAACAGAACACTTTCCTGAGCGATGAAGAATACAGGGACTACCTTGTCAACAGGATGGACAGTGTTGAGAAAAAAGAAATTTTCCTGAAATTTTCAGCGCTGCGTTACCTGAAAGCAAAGGTCAGCCTGAGCATGATTCATAAATCTGTCACGAATGATTATTATTATGGTATCACCAGCGAAAATGTAACCCTGCTGCTCGATGATTATAACTTTACGGAACTCGGATTTGGCTTATCATACAGTTATAAGGAAAAATTCATTAAAACATTGCGTTATAAAATTTCCCTGGGCACAAATTATCCGGTTGTTTACTTTAATTATGCATGCGGATTCAATAAGCTGCTGAACGGAGAATATTCATACAACCGCTTTGACCTGAAAATAAAAAAATCGTTCTATTTCAGGAACCTTGGAAGTTCATCATTTCATTTCCAGGCAGGTTTTATTGACGGCGACCTTCCTTATTGCAATTTATATGCAGGTATAGGGAGCTACAGGCAGTTTACCATCGCTGCCCCCGGCAGTTTTGCCACCATGCGCATGAACGAATTTCTTTCCGACCGATATGCGGCACTTTTTTATACTCACAGTTTCGGCAGACTTTTATTCCGCATAAAAAAATTCACTCCTGAAATTGCAGTTGCTGCAAATTTTTACATCGGCGATTTAAAAAACATTTCAAAACATTATAATGTTTCTATTGCCCGGCTGAACAAAGGCTATATTGAATCAGGTCTGCTTATCAACAATATTCTATCCACAGGTTATTATGGCATTGGCATCGGGGCATATTACCGCTACGGATATTATGCATTCCCTTCTTTCAAAGAAAATATCGCCTATAAGTTCACCTTCAGCATTGGCATATAAATGCATGCGTAAAAAAAGATGAATATTGAACATTCGAAAAATCGAATAGCGAATTACGAAGTGAAATTTCTGAATTCATTATTCGATATTCAGGAAAATACAGGATATGGAAAACTATACATAAAAAAAGGCCGCCGTAACATTGGCAGCCTTTATCATTGAGGATACTTTTTTATTTCTTCGCACAAACCATCTTCTTCGTATCTGTCACTTTTCCATCGGCAACAAGCGCATAAGTATATATTCCTGCACTCAGGTTCGATGCGTAAACATGTAGCGCTCCGTCGCCTCTGCCAATCAACTCAACGGTTTTAATTATCTTTCCTGTATTATCGTAAAATAGAATTTTTGCTTCGCTGACATCATCGGATAAAAAATAAGTAATATTTGTTTCTTCGGCAAACGGGTTGGGATCATTCTGATTTAGAATGATTGCATTTTCCGTAACAAGTTCAACATACTGCATATTGCTTTGATTGTTGTTATTGCCGTTGTCTCCGGTTATTTTGGCATTAGCGCCGAATAATGAAAGCACCGTTGCCAATTGATTTTGTAGGGTATCAATGGTGGACTGCTGCTCTTTAATACTTTCAATAAGTACCGGTATCAGCCGGTTGTATTCGATGTATGAATAACCCTGTGCATCGGTTTTTACAACTTCAGGAATTACAGGCTGAACATCCTGCGCTGTAAGCCCTATCTGGCGACCTTGTTCAAAATAAACACTTGGATATTGTAATGAGTCCCATTCAAAATATATTCCGTTCAATTGCATTAACATAGTTAATGAACCGTTTAAAGGAGCAATATTTGTTTTTAATTGTGAATCGGATAATTCAGCTACGCTTTGGCCTTTCAGAATTTCAAAACCCGATAGGGTTGTAAAACTCCATGAATCTGAGTAGCCGCAACATCCTAATTCAGCGCATGCAGAAACATTCCATGTATATAACATATCAGGGGTTACTTCCAACGAATAAAATGTATCAGTAACAATAATTATGGGATATACTATGTTTCGTTTACCCGCATAAGGACTAGGAATTGAAGTTGCCCGTATATATAGATAATAATTATCTGAACCTTCTGATGGAAACCATGAAAAAGTGACAAAATTATCTCTTATTGTATCACCATTTGCCGGATAGGCAAGCATAGGCGGAAGCGGGGGTACAAGGGTAGTGAAACTCCATATTTCAGAAGGCTCACTAAAGCCATATGAATTGTATGCAATTACCCACCAAAAATATGTAGTGCCGCACGCGAAGCCGCCCGGAATTGCCACTGTATCGGTGCAATCGTAAGTTTGATATAAGCCGCTGCTATCAGCAGTAGTTGAAAATATAATCCTGTAAAAAGTTACATTATTTTGTTTGTGCCAATTAAACTCAGCCGAAACAGACACTTCGGTAGCTTCATCGGTAGGTGAAATAAGTACGGGTTTGGATGGAGGGCTTGTGATTCCGGTTACAATAGAATCCAATTCTTTAATGGCGTTGACGGCGGTGTACATAATGGCTTCGTTTTTAATTCCCAATAATAAAGTAGGTTCCGTATCAGTACTATCAAGTTTTGAATAAAAAGTATCAACAGCATAAGGAGCTATTGAAACCATATCTTCAGCAAAAACTCCAATATTGGTTCTGGTGCTGTCAGAACCAGCTTTACCATTAAGTCTGTATGAAATAGGATGAATATTTCTGATGACATTTAATCCAGAGAAAAACATTGTAGTATCTGTTTTAATTTTTCTATCCGAACCAGAGATATATCCTGCTAAAGAATTTGTACCACCAGTAGTATAAACATCTCCATCAAAACAACCTGCATAATTCAATGTGCCAATAGGAGCGTAACCGTATATACCAATATTACTATATAAACCATTTTTAGCAATACCGGCAACTCCATAATTAATATCTGAATTTACTCCCTGAGCAATACTATAAATAGCATAAGCATAATCCACATTAGGTGATGATGTTGTTATATTATTATCAAAATATCCGGCATAACTTTGATACAAGGTAAATTGACCTACTTGTAATCTAATAGAAGGCGCAGTTTGTAAAACGGAAAATTTACCCATTAAATAAGGTTCTGTACATGTATGGCCAATACCGACATTATTTTTATAGAAACCTGAATTTGGAAAACCAGGGACAGTATAAGTGGGTCCACCCTGCCCATCGAAATAAAGATTATTATTGTCTAATCCTACCCGCCAATCTTCTGAAAGATTATATTGCGTTACAGGATATAATGAACAGGCTGCGCCAAAACCACCTAAATTTAAACTGCTCACCGGTATTGAAAACAGATGCCCATAATCAGTTGCAGTATTATCGGCAACTACTATTTCATAAGTGCTCGGCGGTGTTCCAAGTACTCTTACTCTTACACGTCCATCAATATCAAGCATTGCTGTAGGCAGCACTGCACCCGGACTACCAAAAATTGAACCTATCCCAATGTTACCAGTTCCTTTTATTGCCATTGCAGTTACTTCAATATTGTCATATCCGGTGTTTGTAAATGCTATACCTCCATCAGGATCAAGATTATTATAATCCGTTCTCTCAAAAATAACAGCTTCATTACTTAATCCGAAAAAATTCCTGTCATATTTCATTCTGAATCCATCACCCATGAATCCGAGCGGGTTAGTATTATTTGTGGTGTGAACAAACCAAAGTGTCTCAAAAGTAGTAGGAGTAGTAAGCACCTGCCTGATGGGACCTTCAATCGTTAACCTGGCTTCGGTTACAGAACCTGGTGCCGTTGGCACTTCGTTAATTCCGACAAAACCATCTTTATCAATGATCATTCGTTCATCCGGATAGTTAATAGAGTTTGTATAGAACTTCATATCCGAATATTCCTGTTGGCGAAGTTCGGCAATACCCGTTATGGCCGCTACACCAATTCTAAAACCATCAGTTGCTGTGGCTCCGGTGGCAGCATTGGTTATTTGTGTGTAAGTTGAAAAAGCACCATCATTAATATGAAGTTGCGACTGCGGGAAAAGAAAATTATTTCCTATTCCAACAAAACCTAATAATCCATCGGTAATTATCATTTTGGTTGAGGAGCCAAAAAAAGAGGTTGTGTTGAACCGTAAGCTTGCACCTGATTGTTGTGCCTCCATAAAAAAATCGTTGCTTCCTGTTGTGTTATAAAAGCGGGCTATTGCCAAACCGCCGCGTAACATACGCCAATTGGTTGTAACAGGTACTGATATTGTTCCTGCAGGGCAATCAGTACGGAAGACTTCGCCACGATTGTACCATAAAAACAAATAATTGGGCATGTGTGTGAAATCTGTGTTGATGTCTAATGCAGATTGTGGTTGTAAATCTTCAGTATATAAACCAATAGCTTTCTCATTTTGGTTATTTTTATTTTGATTGCTACCGCCAAAGTTACGTAAACGAGAAAAACGAAAGGTTAGTAGAGAGGTATTATTATAATCCATTCCTTGTTGTGCTTCTACTATTTGTACATCGCTCATTATAACTATTATTGTTACAATGGCAATAAAAAGAAAATGTCGTTTCATAATTTTATAAATTTAAGGTTAATAAATGAATGATTATTATTTTGATCTAACTGAATAAAATACAAACCTGAAGGAAATGAATGAATATCAAGCACCGTGTATTCGTCAGATATTTTTTTTTCAAAACATATTTTTCCTGTTATGTTGTATATTCTTATCCCACTAATACCTGAACTTTTGCAATGAATATTTAAAAAATCAGAAGCAGGATTCGGGAAAATATCAACGATGTAATCTGGGATTATTTCAGGAACACCAATATTACAAACCTGATAATCAAAACTGCTGAAATAACTATCGACAAAGGGCGGTACTTGATCAGAATGAAAACCACCCAATAAATCAATTTGTTCAGGCATATAATTACAAAGAGCACCAGTTAAATTTGGATAATTAATGACCCCTAATTTATCCTGTCCCCAGTCATCTGTATCTGAAATATTTTCATCAAAAACATATATTTTCCCATCTGTTCCAATTTGAAAAGATTTAGAAACAGTGCCAGTATCACTAAAAATTATTTCCGATGCTAAAACATCCGTTTGATTAAAATTACTTACGTCAAATTGTGCAAAAATTTCTTCCCCATGATGCCAATACGCTATTGTCCAATCAGAGGAAGCATAAAATTTAGAATTATCGGGAGAGAAACAATTACCAACAGACATAGGAAATGGATCAATTATTACCGGGTTAAAAAAAACACCAGTACAATTATCAAATTCATAAAGTTCAATCCAACAGCTATCAGGTAATTGAGCATCTGGGTTTGCAAAAGATGCCGCCATTTTACTTCCGTCAGGAGAAAATCTTAAAAATCCGCCTGAATCAATCGGTTTAATAACTACAGAAGATGCCACAGGCGTGTTATTCAAACCATTTTCATCAAGTAACCATGCGTATATAATTTTACCGGGTTCTATAGAATCTAATTGATGATTATCCGTCATTTTATTTATAATCCAAATATCACTACCATTACAATGTAATGTGGCTGCGGCTCGCCAATTTGCAAAGGTTGTTAATAATAGTATATTGTTACTTACAATTTCACCGGTTCCATTATTTTTTTTCATGTTAATAATTGAATAATAAAATCTTGGAAACTGACCACCACCGTAATAATTATAAAACAAATAGTATATCGAATCATTTCCCGGCTGAGGAACACATAGTGGATAACCAACCAAACTGGGAAATATTTCGCCGTTTTTTATTAAATGATGATTTTTATTAAAAATTAAAAAATTTCCAGTCCCGCCATAAATTCCTTTTAATGGTCCACCATATAATAAAAGATTTCCACAGGTATCGCTCATGGTAAATTGTACATTAATAGAATCATTGTAATTTGCATCAACAACTGGACTTCCACTAGTAAAATCTAACCCTGCTTGATCGCCAAAATACCAATGCGTGGTGCGTTTAATGTCGGGATTGTTTTGCGCAGAACAGGAAGTAGAATAAAAAATGCAAAATGCAAAGTGCAAAGTGCAAAACAGAAGAAGCAGTAAAAGTTTTTTCATATAATCAGAACTTTTTTCCGGCATAAATGTAGTGAATGTTTTCATGTGATGCAAGGTTTTGTTGGAGTTTTTTTTGTATATATTTATTTATATGTGTTTTGTCGATAGTAATATCAATATGCGAATGTTTCAGGTTTCAGGTTGCTGGTTGCTGGTTATGGGTTGCTGGTTACTGGTTTGTCGCAAACTAAAGCCAACCCAAACGCTGCCAGGTTGCCACTACACAAGCCTGCACCGGACTCTGGCAGGTTGGCTATTTCGCAAACGCAAACATAAAATTCAGCGCATTAAAGATAAGGAAAAAATATGAATATTAAAAAATTGCAAAAAAAGGCCGCCCATTCAGCCAGCCTTCCTTTCTATATATAGTCATAGTTTATGGTCATGGCAGTAGGGTTGGCTTAAAGTTTCTGGTTATCAGTTTTGGCTTTAAAATACCTTATAACAAATAACCATTGACTATACTTACCGCTACCTGCCTCGCCGGCAGGCAGGTAAACCTTCAACCTTTAACCATAACCTTCTTCAGGAAAACAATAAAATCAAAAAAAAGCCTGCCGGATAATTGACAGACTTTGTTATTAATTTGTATTTCTTTATTTTTTATGCATACAAACCGCATTTTCTTTCACCAGCACCAGGGGGGCTTCTTTTGTAAGGTTTGTAAGGCCGGCAACAAAATCATCCTGTTCGCCTTTTTTCATCTCCTTGCAATAAAAGCAATAATCTGCTTCCCCTTCTTTTCCCCATGGATATTTATCATAGGCAATGGTGTCATTTATTTTCTTTCCGTAAGTGATCAGATAAGATTCAAGCGAAACCTGGGTTTTTGCATCGGGGCCTTCACCTTTACTAATAAAGGTCACTATTACCCTGTAAATATCTTCCTTTTTCTGTGCATTTTTAGAGTTCTTACATGCAGCAGCAAGCATTATTATGCTTAGAAATAAAATTATTTTTGTTTTCATATTTATTTTTTGTTTAACATTTTCAGGGCAAATATAAAATTATTTACTTATTCCTGTAATATATTCATTCAATTCCTCAATAGATGATTCGAATGTAAAGGCATCGTTCACTTTAAAATAATTTCCCAGGTCGTATGTATAGCCATATGCATACTTTGCCAGTTCAAGTTTGGTATCTTCAAAGCTGAACAGCAGCATAACTTCGCGCACCTGTGAACACATCAGACAGTTGGTGGCAATTACCTGCTTTGCCAGTGTAAGCTTGCTGTCATCGAACGATTTCGAAGAAATGCTTCCTTTGAGAGCTTCAAAATCGTTGGGCGACATGGGATACGGGCAACCAACAGCTCCGGTATACCCCGGCAATGGGTTCGAAGGTTGCGGCGGAACATATACCGGTTGTGTATTTACTCCCGTGGTTGTAGTTGTAGTGGTTGAGCTATAGCTTGAAGTTGTTGATGTTCCGGTCATATTTGTGTTTGTTCCGCTAACATTCACATTCATATTCAGGTTCTGCTGTCCGTCGCCCACAGAAACTCCCATGGATACACCTTCAACGGGAACAGTACCGCCTGCCGTAGTAGTGGTTGTTTGTGTAGTGCTTACTGTTGTAATGGCAACAGGAGGAAACGGAGCAGCCGGCCCGGATGCGGAAAACACCACCACTGTCTGCGTTGCAGGAGGTACCGGAGCCTGAGTAATAGGAACTTCGTTAAGATATCTTACAATAAATTCATCTTTATTGTTTTTCTTAATATTAAAGGTGGTTTCAGTTCCCTGGTTGAACATCAGGTTTTTCTCAAGGGGTGTTATAGTTGAATCCTCAAATATAATTTTCAACTTATAGTTAGGAGCGGGTAAATCAGTAACAAGTACATTGGTTTCGGCCGTTGAATTCTGAAGCACACTGTTCAGAACCACATAAATTCTTTCACCTCCTTCGGTAAAAAATATCAGGTTGGTTTTCTGTGCAGTCAGGCTGCCGAATGTCATCACAAAAACTGCGAAGAATAGAACTTTTTTCATAGCTTATACATTTTATGTTAATAATTCAAGGAATTTGCACTGCGGTTTTTCAATTATTATGCCAAAAATTAATTCCGATATAAAATTACAAAAAAAAAACGATATATCAAACTTTGTCAAACATAAACATATTAAAGCGTTTCGGGCTATTGTTTTTTTAATAACAAAACTTTTTTTTGTACTTAAATTTACTATGTTTGCAAAAATTATCACATAATACATAATATAAGATATGAGCATAGTTGTTGGCATAAGGCATGAGGACAAGTACGAAATGGAAACCCGCGTACCCATTGTTCCCAAACATATTGAATGGCTTGTGAAACATCATAACATTGATGTTGTTATACAGTCATCCGACAAAAGGGTTTTCAAAGATGAAGAGTTTATTAAAGCAGGAGCCAAAGTTGCAAAAGACCTGAAAAGATGCCCCATTATTTTCGGTGTTAAAGAAATTCCCCTTTCGGCATTTGAAGCCGATAAAACCTATGTGTTTTTTGCCCATGTCATCAAAGGGCAGAAATACAATATGCCCATGCTTAAGAAAATGATGGAGATGAAATGCAACCTTATTGAATATGAAAAAGTGGTTGACGAGCAGAATAAACGTTTGATATTTTTCGGAAAATATGCCGGCTTTGCCGGAATGATCAACTCTTTCTGGGCATTGGGACAACGATTAAAATTCTACGGCTATGAATCGAAACTTCTGCGAATCAGGCAGGCACACAAATATCATTCGCTGGCAGAAGCAAAGGATGATATTTCTGCCGTCGGACAACTGATAGCAGAGAATGGCATTCCCGCTGATCTTATTCCCTTCACTATCGGCTTTACCGGCTATGGAAATGTTTCGCAGGGAGCCCAGGAAATATGCGGATTGCTTCCTGTTAAAGAAATTACACCTGAAAAACTACTCACATTAAAACAACGCAAGCATTTACCCGATAATATTATTTACAAAATTATTTTTAAAGAAGAAGACCTCGTTGTTCCTATTGAACCCGGCTACGAATTTGAATTGCAGGATTATTACAATCATCCTGAAAAATACAATGGCGTTTTTGAAAAATACGTACCTCATCTTTCAATGCTTATAAACTGCATATACTGGGATGAAAGATATCCGAAGATAGTTACAAAAGAATATCTGAAAAAACTTTACAGCAAAGGCAGGCCAAAGTTGAATATTATAGGCGACATCAGTTGCGATATTGAAGGATCGGTGGAATGTACGCTGCAACCGGCAACAATAAAAGATCCTATTTATATATATAATCCGTTTACCGAGCAAATAACCAACGGTTACGAAGGAGAAGGAATACTTGACATGGCTGTTGACATCCTTCCCGGTGAACTTCCGCGCGATGCTTCACTTGGGTTCAGCGATGTGCTTGTGAACTTCGTAAAACCTATTGCCATTGCCGACTATGATCTTCCTTATGAAGAAATTGATTTACCAAGAGCTATTAAGAAGGCTCTGATTTTATTACGCGGCGAGCTGACCCCAAGTTATAAATATCTTGAAGAACATGTGAACCAGGTTTAATTTACGATTGACGAATGGGAAATGCAGAATTCAGATTTCAGAATGCAGAATTCAGATTTCAGAATGCAGAATTAAAATTGAAATTAACAGAAACATATTGAAATTATAAATGATTAATTTTTAATGTTAAATGATGATTAGTAATAACTTTTAATTCTCGAAAACTATTTTACTAATTTACTATTTCACTAATGATAAATGACAGCCAGCCCGACAGACTCGTTCTGGCGGACGAAACGTAATGACCATGAATGACGCTGCGAAGCAGCTAATGACTATTAATGATCAAAATTTACAGGTATGGAAAAGAAAGTTTTAATTTTAGGATCAGGATTGGTTGCACAACCGATAATAAGATACCTGATTGGAAAAGGATTGAAAGTTACTGTTGCATCAAATACACCCGACAGAGCCGAAGTGATGATAGCAGGAAATAAAAACGGAACAAATATAAATTGGTCGGTTGAAGACAAAAAAACTCTTGATAAATTAATTTCGGAACATGATATTGTTGTAAGCCTTCTCCCCTATGCATTTCACCTTCTGGTCGCTGAACATGCGCTGAAGAATAAGAAGAACATGGTGACTACATCGTATGTTAAGCCCGAGATGCAGGATTATGACAAAGATGCAAAAAAAGCAGGCATCATAATATTAAATGAACTTGGCCTTGATCCCGGAATTGACCATATGTCGGCAATGCGCATCATTGACAATGTTCATAAAAAAGGCGGAAAGATAAAGGAGTTCTATTCCATTTGCGGTGCCTTGCCTGCACCTGAAGCTGCAAACAATCCTTTCAAATATAAATTTTCGTGGAGTCCGAAAGGCGTGGTAATGGCCGGGAACAACGATGCAAAGTTTCTCCGTTACGGAAAAGTTGTTGAACTGCCCACAAAATTACTTTTCAGAGATCCTTTCAGCATTGAGTTTCCTGAAATCGGCCGGTTTGAAATATATCCGAATCGTGATTCCATTTCATATATTGACATTTACGGTGTGCCCGAAACCGAAACCATGTACCGCGGAACCTTCCGGTACAAGGGATGGTGCGAAGCACTGGACGCAATAAAACACCTGAACCTTATTTCAAATGATAAGCTGAATCTTGAAAATAAAACCTATGCCGACATGCTGGCATTTCTTATAGGCGCTGAAAACTCAAGGAATATCCGTGAAAAGGTGAAAGCTTTCCTGAAGAATGAATTCACCGATCATGCAATAAATGCCATTGAATGGCTTGGATTGTTTGAGCAAAAGCCAATGAACCGTAAAGAAGATTCATCCTTTGAGGTCACCTCCGACCTGATGATAGAAAAAATGCAGCTTGGCCAGAACGAACGCGACATGGTGGTAATGCAG
>JAZDMF010000200.1:0-2242 GCA_043801235.1 Bacteroidota bacterium
ATTGATAACAAATCTACCCAGTTGCATTACTTCGGAAATGGCAAAGTAGATTTCGTTTTCAGGCATGGGTATTATTATGTTTCATCTGTTCAGTTACCCGGTTTTAAAAAGATGTAGTTATTATTAATCATCATTAAAATGAAAAAAAACAAGACAAACACGGAAGTAGCAAAGAAAAGAGTATTTGCGCCTGAATTAGACGGCTGCTTTGAAGCGTGTCATAGCCATGCCATGTTATCTGATAAGGAGATGATAACAATACTTAGCAAAATATTCGATGTTATGAAGCAGATACGGGAGCAGGGGGATGATGAATACAGGAGTATATGGATGACTGAGGAAAGGGGCGGAATAAGGAGTTTCGGCTCGTACAAGGAGTATCTGGAAGCAGGAGAAGTTGACAACCGTGAGGATTTTAAACAACTGTGGCTGTCATATTATCCCAACAAGGTGAAGTGGTATAAGTTCGCTGTGGCAACATATGAGAATATAGGGTATTATTATATTAACTCCGACCTGGTCTTCCAGTTTCCGTTCCAACCCGTAGAAAACCAGCCTGCCTTTCCTCAGCAAAAGAAGCTAATAATGTGGCTGTCCGAAAAGGTAACAGATACAGTGAACAGGATAAAAAAAGATCCGGCTTCTTATAATCAGGACCTGAGCATGAATCTGCCACATCAGAAAAGAGTGGGAAGGATTTTACGAAGCGATCTCTGGAAGATTTTTCCTGAAGAAAAACAACACTTTAAAAAGGGGATTTCGCAGGAAATGGTAGAAATAATAAACAAAGTTCGGGTGGTTCCCCAGGACGGCCCCACAAAAATAATGTCTTCGATGACAGCCGGTGATTTTTTCCGTTATTGCGAAATGGGTTATGATGCAAATAATTATTTTAAGAAAGCCACAAAACCTTATACGGCAAAAGAGAAGTACGGGGCCATGGCCGATGGCAGGGACTGCGGATTGAAGCAGGTGACCGAAAATTCAGCCAGGGCATTCTCCCATTGGTACTCCAAAAAGAGTAACTGCGGCGGGCATCCCTGGGAAGTGTGCAGGGGAGGGAATTCCACACATATTTCACTTTATATACACAAGAATGAAAAGGGATGGTATCTTAGACTTGCCGGCTCCAGCTGTATCCGTGTTGTTGAGACTGTCCGTTTTGCAGCAGCGTTGTTTAAAAACAATGTCCCTTTTATTTTATCTGATGCCGAAGAAATCTACAGAATGATCCGGGGTGTGGATTATATCGGAATTGTTCCTGAAAATGTAACTCCGAGATATTGTCATTCATTTTTTCCGAAAGAAGACAAAATCATCGATTTTATGAATCTTGGTTTTGAGAAGGAAAATGAGATAATCAAAAAAGCATTTTGGTATCCTCTTTCAGAAATCATCCCGGTAAAGTAAAGCAGGAAGCAGGTAAATATAAGTGAAAAATTATGGTTGCCCTCCAATGTTAAAACAACAACAGAACTAGCCAACGAATACTGAGTCTGCTGCAGGGCAATGACACATTTGGAAAATGAATGGTATAAATCTGCAAAATATTTTATACCTTTGCGTATAATACCATTAAGTATAATACCGAAAAGTAAAAACCACAACGTATGAAAAGTTCACCATTTATCTACGGTAATACAGTAAGCAATAAATCGTTCACCAACAGAGAAGCCGAAGTTAAAAAGCTATTTCAAAATTTAACAGGCGGAATTAATACTATGGTCATTTCACCCAGAAGGTGGGGTAAATCATCATTGGTTGAAAAAGTGGTATCGGAAATCAATAATAAAGAAAAGAGTTACAAAACGGTAGTTATTGATTTGTTTACTGTTGGCAGTGAAAAGGAATTTCTTGAAACATTTGCCCGTGAAATAATTAAAACGTATTCGACAAAGTGGCAGGACTGGATGCAAAGTGGTAAAGATTTCTTTAAGAACATTATTCCACAGATCAAAATCGGTATCGATCCGGTTAACGATTTCAGTGTAAGTTTCGACTGGAAAGAGTTAAAAACACATAGCGATGAAATACTTAATCTGCCTGAAACTATTGCCAAGAAAACAGGTAATAAAATAATTATCTGCCTCGATGAATTTCAAAATCTCTCATCGTTTGAAGATTATGAAATTTTTGAGAAAAAAATGCGTGCAATATGGCAGAGGCAAAAACAAGTCACTTATTGTCTTTACGGCAGTAAGAAACATATGATGACCGAAATATTTAACAATCCATCCAAGCC
>JAZDMF010000248.1:0-2537 GCA_043801235.1 Bacteroidota bacterium
GTGTGTGTGTGTGTGTGTGTACAGTAACAAGTGTTTCAGAAGGAAGGCGCCCGTAATGCAATATGAATTATAATAAAACATATTTTTTTTATTGAGAAACTAATATATATTAAAAACATGTTATTAGTACAAATGTTAATAACTTTTCCGATAAAACGGAAATCTAAATTGATAAAATCAGTATAAATACCCATTAAATGAAATTGACACCTGTGCGTAAATTATCAGTAAAATTATTTGAACTTTCATATTTTCGTCCGTAAGCAGACGGATTCGTACTTCATTATATAAGTGCCCCGCTTACCTTAATATTTTTTCTTATGGGGTTAATTTTATATCTTTTTATTTTCAGATCATAATAGAGTGTATGATAAACCGGCCAGTTTCATTATAAGAAAAAACCGAGGGCTTATTAACGAAAAGGCTTAATCCGTAGAGAAGAACCAAATCCCAAATTCAAAGTCCAAAGCACCAAATCGTTATTTAAAAATCGTTGATCTCCATTCAGTATGTGGTTTATGCCTGCCTGCCGGTTTACCTGCCGAAGGCATGGCAAGGCAGGGTTTATTGCAGCCGGTTTAGTTAACTGCCTTCGGCAGTCAAGTTGGTCAATGGTTAAAAGTCAAAAAAAAATTAAAATCGTTGATCGCAGATCAATTAGATTAACGAATGCAGATTTCAGATTTTAATCAGTTTGAATATTATTGTAATTTATCACAGGATTTGTATACATTTTCAAATACATTTCTTTCAGTATTTTTTTATCGCCTTCGATCGTGTTTATCTGCTTTTCAATAAAATTTAAAAAATCGTCTTTTTCACTGGCAGAATACTTCGCTGAAAACACAGGTGTTTCAAGCATGTCGTAAGCAATGTAATTTGTCTTCCACAGTTTGTAATCGTGGTAAATCTGCTTATCAATTATTTTAGTAAGCCTGCTTATATTTTCATTAGGGGAAATATTTTCATCAAAACTATTTAACTCTTCATTCACACATTTCCCCGCGCATAAATGTATTCTGCCCTTAGGATTCATTATTCCGCTAATTATGCTGTTTAAATCTTCACCGGGACTTTTCCTGTATTCTGCCTGTTGCGATTTGTACAATTCATCTACTTTTAGTGTTCCGCAGGGTTCATATTCATATGAAATGCTTAAAGGAACTATTTTCAATGCGAGAAATTTTTCAATAAACCCTTTACCATCGCTTAAGTTCAGCATTTTCAGCAAGGCTTCTTCTGTTTTATCATGGCCATCCTTAGTCCGTCCATTGCGCTGCGCAATCCATGCAGAATGTTTTTTTTCAGTAATTGTGTACCGTATATACCCGGATAACCGGATTGAATTTTTCAGCAATTCAAGTTTTGTTCCTCCGCGCTGAACCCTGAACATTTTATTCACCTTGCCGAAATCAATAATGAACGGATTGATCATAAGGTTGCTTCCGAAAGTAATTTCAGTGGTTGGAATATTCAACTCTACAAGCAAGGTTTGTAGTATAGCAGAATCAAGAACTATGTCGCGGTGATTGGAAATAAACAGATAGGGCGTTTCCGGATCCAGCATGTCAAAACCTTCAGAAGTTAATCCATCCGATGACTTTGCGATAACCTGCCTTACTGCTTTATGCATAAATTTCACCTGGAACTCGTCGGCTGACATGATATTATTCAGCATTGCCTTGACTTCCTCAACAGATTTTTCCGGAAAAACGAACTGCGATACTGGTGGAAAAAACGGTGATTCCGCAATTCTTTTCAGAGCAGCATTAATTTCGGAATCATGATAAGGCCTTATTTCTTCGAAATCATTTTCGCTGTTTTTCATTATACGAAAAAATTTATGCAAATATAAAAAGGAGCATAATGCTCCTCTTGCAAATGTAAAATAATATTGATGAATACAGTATATTTACAATTCCTGTTATGTTTATTTCTTGTTAAAGATATTTTTGTCAATGTACGCAGCCAATGATTTTCCGCACTTGGCATACGCTTCGGAAATCCTGTAACCTGTATCGTAATCGTAACCCATTGCACCCTGCCCGAGAACATTTGTCATTACCAGTTTTGTAAGATTTTTTGTCGGATCGCTGTTTGCCACAAATATGATATCGACATTTATATATGCCGGTTTTTTACTTACTCCTACATTGTACCCGGGTTCAAGGAAGGTTGTTTTAAGAATAACGGTATAGTTGGTACCCGATGTATCCTGACCAACAGTAATGCTGTCGTCCAATAAATATTTATTCATCAACTCTTCAAACTTCGGTTCAAATTTCGTTGTTTTATCATTTTCCCAGGCTTCCTTCCACTTATCTCCCGAACCGGCTTCCTTTTTATTTTTTTCCTCAACCTTTTTGCTCACATAATCTTCTTCATCAAAGCCACCCACCTTCATTTCAGAGAAATCATACTGAACATTTACCATTTTTTCTCCTTTCAGGAAATTCAAATCACCTGTTACCACTTTAATCTTTGAAAAACCTCCCTGTGCGAAGGATGTGACTGCAAAGCCAACCACCAGGCAAGCG
>JAZDMF010000249.1:0-6581 GCA_043801235.1 Bacteroidota bacterium
CAACACACCAGTTCATCGGCAGCAACCGCAAGGAATCCTTCGCATGGGAAATAAGCGTGCGCAATAAAAAGAAAACAGCTATCTCTATTACCATTGAAGATCAGTTTCCGTTAACAACCGATAAAGATATTGAGATTGAAAAAGGTGAAACATCCAATGCAACTTACGATGAAATAAAAGGTTTCCTCACATGGAAACTCACCATCGCCAGCGCCGAAACTAAAAAACTTAACTTCAGTTACAGTGTGAAATTTCCGAAAGATAAGAATGTCTATATTGAATAGATGGATTGACTAAAACCGAAAAGGCTGCCGGTATTCTGGTGGCTTTTTTATTTTACAATAATTCCCTTATCATACATTTTCCTGAATATAGGATATTGAATAACGAATGATGAATTAGGAAATTTCACTTCGTAATTCGCTATTCGATTGTTCGAATGTTCAATATTCAATTTTTTTTATTTAAAAAAATATCAAAACTTCAGCAGTTCTTCATACAAAAGCCGTGTGGGAAGCCCCATTACATTAAAGTACGATCCTTCAATATGCTTAATAGCCACATAGCCTATCCATTCCTGTGCTCCGTAGGCTCCGGCTTTATCATAAGGTTTATATTTTTTTATGTAATAATTTATTTCCTCATCGGATAATTCTTTAAATGTAACTTTAGTGAGCGAAAAGAAAGATATGTTTTTTAATTTTGTTTTAAGACAAATTGCAGTAATTACTTCATGCATATTACCGGATAATTTTTTAAAGATACGAACAGCATCATCAAAATCTTTAGGCTTGCCCAGTACTTCATCATTTATCCATACAATGGTATCGGCAGTAATAATCAGCGTATCTGCTTCCAGTTCATCGTTAAATGCAGCCGCTTTTTTTTCGGCAAGAAAGATTGCAATTTCTTCGCGCTTCAGATGTGAAGGAAAATTTTCATTAACCTCTCTGATTTTTACAGTAAAAGGAATATCAAGTCCTTTCAGCAGCATCTGCCTGCGGGGCGACTGTGAAGCAAGAATGACATTGTATTTTTTTAATTTTTCGGAAAGCATGAGTAACTAAAACAATGGGAATATCAGCGCCATGGAAGCCACGCCCGCTATCATAATGAATTTTGTGATATTGCTGAGGAAATTGTAATCCGGTTTATTTTTCGCTTTTAATATTAAATACATCATGTAAATAAATGGAATGATCAGCATCAGAATAACGTACCAGAAAATGAGCGTGAGCTGTTTTGTTTGTGATGAATAAGCAACATAACCCAGTGAAACAATTGTTATCAAACACAAAAAAAGTAAAACATATTTTGTTCTGTTAATGCCCATAACAACAGGCAAAGTGGAACAACCAATTTTTTTATCACCCTCTAAATCTTCTATATCCTTGATGATCTCGCGGATGAGTGAAGTGATAAAAGCATAGGAAACATATGCCCAGAGAAAAAAATTCAGAAGGTACATCTGGGTTATTGGAATCTGTCCGATAGTCTTTAGCGCATACAATTCAAAAATCCATACAATTAATATTGTAAGAGCCGATACAAAAGCAACGATAAGGTTTCCGACAAGGAAATAGGCTTTGTACTTAAGTGAATATAACCATAACAGAACAGAAATAACAATATGAATTGAGGCAAGCCTGTAGGAATGTACTTTATAACTAAGGTAAATGCCAATAAGAACAGCTATAATATTAAAAGCAACATGGATAAGCATTGCTTTCCTGCGTGAAATAAGCCTGCCAACAACTATCTTATGAGGCCTGTTAATGCGATCCGTCCTGATATCAAAATAATCGTTTATGGCATACCCGGCAGCTGCTATCAATACTGTTGATAAAACAAGCAATGCAAAATTTAAATGGCTGAAAACGGGTTCAATGTGCTCCTCTTTTATAAGCGGCAATAAAATAAAATACCTGAAAAGGTATTGCGATAGCACAATAATTATAAGATTCGGATAGCGGATAAGTTTAAAAAAACCTTTCATCAAAACTTTCATCAGACTTGAATTTACTACAAAAATAAACAAATTATATTATCGAGACTACCAAACAAACGCCTCTTTTTCATCGAACCATTTTCCCTGTATTTTCAGTGTTTGCTCAATGATATCCCTCACGCAGCTTTCACCACCGTTAAACGATGATATATAAGATGCAACTGATTTAATTTCCTCCACTGCGTTTGCAGGACAAGCCGATACACCCGCTTCCTTCATCAGGCGGTAATCGGGAATATCGTCGCCCATGAAAAGTATTTCTTCTTTTTTCAGATTATTATCCTTTACATAATTGCTGAACACTTCAAATTTATTTCCAACACCCAAAAAAACATCTTTCACAGTAAGAACATTAAACCTTTTATAAACGCCTTCAGCTTTTCCTCCTGATATGATAACTACGCGGTAACCCATCTTCACTGCATACTGCATTGCATACCCGTCCTTCACATGTCCTGTTCGCAAAGCATCTCCCTTGTTCAGCAGATACACTTTGCCATCGGTCATCACTCCATCGTAATCAAAAATAAAAGTGCTGATATATTTCAGCTTCTCTTTGTAGTTCATGGTAAATACTGGTTAAAATACTGCTAAATTGTTTAATTGTTATAAATCAAAAAACAATAATTCTTATATTGAAAAAAAACAATTTGACAATGTTAACAATATAGCCATTAAAGAATATGATAAGTTTTATAAATCTGGTTGCTGATAGTTTTATAGAGTTCGCGAAGATCTTTGTCATCCAGCATTTTCAGATGTTGTTCCATTACTTTTTTATCGCCTCGCCGTGCAGGTCCTGTCTGAACTTCAGATGGTTTTTCAGAAATAATTTTTAAAGCGGTTTCAATAATAAGCGGTTTCAGAATATCGAACGGAATTTTCTTTTTAATTAAAATATTAAATGCAGAACTGTACATGAAATTTGTGAAGTTACATGCAAATATTGCGGCTACATGAATTATCCTGCGTGAAGCTGAATTTAGTATTCTTACATCGGTGCTTAATTTTTTTGCAAATTGCTTGAGTGCTTTTTCATCTTCATTTTTCTTTGCTTCTATGCACATGGGAACTTTTGTGAAATCCGGTTTCCTGTTCTTTGAAAAGGTCTGTAAAGGGTATAGCACTCCATAACGCGATGAAGTTCCTTTAAGAATGTTTATATCATGAAATCCTGAAGTATGCACCACCAGCATATTCTTTAAAAAAAAACGCGAAGATATATCAGCCAATGCTTTATCGGAAACAGAAATTATATACAGGTCTGCCATTCCTGATATTTCAGAAATATTATTTGTTGAAGATGCTTTTACTTTTGATGCAAGTTCAGATGCCGATTTTTCTGTACGGCTGTATACCTGAATTATTTTAAATCCTTTTTTAAAAAGAGCTGTTGCCAGATGAGTAGCTACATTCCCGGCACCAACCAAAATTATATTTTTTATTACTCTCATGAATTTTCTATCTCACTTTCTGACGGAACTCTGAATTTCCTTCTTTTTATAATGCTCAGCAGAAATCCGGTAAGCATAATAATACCGCCGGTCCACATAACTCTCACATAAGGAAACAGGGTTGATTTTATTATTATAAATTCCGTATTATCATTCGTTACCCCACTCTCAGCATACATTACATAAGTAAAAATATCCCTGTTATAAAAATGTTTTGTATCCGGAGTATAAATACTGCCCATAGTTCCTGCGGTTATAGAAGGACTTATGCTAAATTTTTCTGTAAAAACCCCGTCATCACCCTTTTTACAGAAATGAATGTGATAAAAAGTTTT
Source organism: Bacteroidota bacterium (assembly GCA_043801235.1). Lineage (GTDB taxonomy): Bacteria > Bacteroidota > Bacteroidia > Bacteroidales > CG2-30-32-10 > DAOQAK01. The sequence continues at coordinate 3,798 of JAZDMF010000249.1, forward strand.
GTCTTCTTTTTTTTCACTGCCGGTATAACGTAAAAAATAATTTCCGGCCTGGAGAAGAGTATCCTTTGGTAAAAGCATGTTTTCGGATGCATTAAAACATTTTCCCATGTTTACGGGCAATACATTCTCAGATATGATCCGGCTCTGGGAAAATGCCACGATGATTCCAAAAATAAATATTCCTAAACCCAAATGCCCGAGTAATGAAGGAAAGTTCCTTGAATACCTGTAAAACCTCAGCATTATATCAAATGTGGAAACAATGACAAAAACCGACGACACTGACAGAAATAAAATTTCAAAATCACTCTCTCCTGAAAAGGCATAAAATAATATTGAAAGAAGAAAGCTTATTAAAAATGAAGGCAGAAATTTTCTGAGAATTACAGGAAAAAAGTTTTTCCCATAAGTGAGAAACTGAGTGAAGGCAAGTGCAAGAAGAGTTATCGCAGCAAAGGGAACCTGCCATGCATTGTAATGAGCCTCCTTGTCAAAAGGAATGGATAGGGCTGTACCGAATATTTTATTTATCAGTGGCACTGATGTTGAAAAAATAATCTGGAACGCCGAAAGCATAAGCACAACGCATCCTATGGCCATCCAGAATTCCCTTGACAGGAATTTTACTTTATCGCTTTTGGTAAGCTTCTTTGCTTTAAGCAACAGAAAAGAAAGTGAAATTATAAAAAAAGCCGTCAGATAAATTCCAAAGTGCCAGGTGAGCTCAGTCGTTCCGAAAGCATGAGCCGATGTGGTGCCGAGAATGCCGCTGCGTGTAAGAAAAGTGGAATACAGCACAAAAACATACGACAGGAATGTCAATAAAAATGCGGGAAAAAGTGCTCGTTTATTAACGACGGAAACCATAACGAGATGCAGGGAAATTACGAGTGTGATCCAGGGCACAAGCGATGAATTTTTCACAGGGTCCCACGACCAGAAACCTCCAGAAGTCAGGTCTTCATAAGCCCATGCGCTACCCATCAGCAGGCCGGCTCCCAATGCAAGGATACCAAACGACGTCCATGGAATGACCGGCCGCAGCCATCCGGAATATTTTTGTTTCCATAAAGCGGCCAAAGCATACGAAAAAGGAACCAGCATGGCTGCAAAACCCAAAAATAATACAGGAGTATGCGCTTTCATCCAGAAGTTTTGAATTAACGGATTCAGACCTGCGCCCGTTTTCAGAAAACCAAGATAATCAGCATTGCTGAAAAAAGGATTCAGAAGATTTTCAGGAGTATTGCGTAAAAGCATAAAAGGATCATTGCCTATTTTTATACTTCCTATATGAATACCAAGCAATGCAGCATTGAGAAAAAGCTGGGATATTGAAAATACAACCATTACCGGACGCTCAAAATCACCCGACCTGCGAAAAAGCAAGACCCCCATCAATCCCTGCCAGAAAAGCCATAGCAGCAAACTTCCCTCCTGCCCTTCCCAAAAGCTTGAAATCAGACAGCCCAATGAAAGGCCGGATGAGGTATGCTCCCATACATATTTATATTCTATATGATGACAGATGAGCATATAACACAGTACGCCCATTGCAGCCACAACAGTATAAAAATGCAGCCTGAAAAATTGCCTTCCGAAAAAACGCCAGCTCCGGAAATTCAGAAGCTTTTCATTACAGGAAAAAATATAGCATACCAGCGCTGCAAGCAGGGATGCGCATGAAACCACTATCAGTACCTGCCCTGTAAATCCTATAGCTATATGTTCACTATTATATTCCATATAATATGACAAACATAAACAAATTCCGTTAAATTTTTACAATAAAATAAACCGTTATTTTTTAAAATTCAGGCAAAGCTGTTACGAAGCAAAGCCATGATTTTTGTAAAAAAACATACATTTGAAAAAAATATGAGAATTTATGTTCAGGAAATTTCAGTTTAACATTTACGATTTGTTGCTTTTAGTACTGTTGATAATTATCGTCTTTGTCAAAATTCCCTATCTCATGCTACCTTTTTACTGGGATGAAGCCTGGGTTTACGGCCCGGCCATCCGCATTATGGAAGCAGGAAACATCAGCCTTCTCCCCGATGCGTTGCCTGAGTATTATTCCCGCGGACATCCGCTTTTATTTCATTTTCTGGGTGCAAGCTGGATGCGGATTTTTGGCACTTCACTTCTTTCAGCTCATGTATTTGCATTAAGCATTTCCGTATTTCTTATTGTTTCTGTTTATATTTTCTGCAGCAAACTTTTATCAAAACCTGTGGGCTTCATTGCCTGTCTGTTGCTTGTTCTTCAGCCCATATTACTTGCGCAGTCGGTGCTTGTACTGCCCGAAGTAATGCTGTCGTTATTTTCTTTGCTGTCCATTTTCTTTTTTATAAAACAAAAATGGGTCTGGTACATTGTCTTTGCAACATTCACATTGTTCACCAAAGAAACCGGGATTGTAGCAGTGGCTGTGACGGGACTGTGGTTCCTGATTGAAACGACATTTCTGAAAAGAAAAGAATTCAAGCTGAAAAAGTTTGTACAGCATAGCCTGATCCTTCTCGTTCCCATTATTCTTATTTCATTGTTTTTCATCCTGCAGAAAAAAATGAACGGTTGGTATTTTTTTCCCGAACATGTTAATTATCTGAAAAACGACAGCCGTAATTTCAGCGGTAAGTTTGAATCGTACTCTGCTTACCTGTTTATTTACTGGGGACGAAACCTGCTGACTTCTTTTATTATTATTTCACTTTTCTTCTATTTCTACTTAAAAAAATCAAGAAACAACACAGCAAACAAACCTTTAATCCTGCTTTC
>JAZDMF010000251.1:0-10600 GCA_043801235.1 Bacteroidota bacterium
CCTGTTAATGAACCCAATACTTTTAAATTTCCGGTAATTGTTGTGTTCCCTTTAATCTTTGCATCCCCTGCAACTATTAGCTTTTGTGTAATGGCTGTATCGGTTCTGCTGAGGGCTGTTGTAATAGTATCGGCTTTCATACTTGCGGCTTCAACATATTTTGATAATGTACGTTCTGACGATATTGTATCTATTTTGCCTTCACTACCCTCAAATTTTTTCCCAGCGATTATTCCGTTTTCCACCCACAGAAAATCCCTCACACGCACACTGCCGTTTACATCAAAGCGTACGGTTGAGTTGTAGTCGCCGATTTTCACTGTATCGCTAATCAAACTTATTTCCCTGCCTGCCGATATTAATGCCAGTTTATATGGAGAGGCGATAGAATCCCTGATATCTCCCGGTGGCTGCTCGCCGCCATTGCTTATTTTTAATGTGCCTATAGCAATGGAATTTTGCGCATATAAATTATTTGCATAAACATTTCCGCTGGTATTTATGTCGCCTGCCACATCCAGAGCCGATTGCGGGTTGGCAACACCAATACCTACCCGGTTCTTCATGGTAAGAGTATCGGCATTAAGCTCTATCCTTGAGGGTGCATATATGGTTATTCTTTTTTCTGCCGAAATCGAATCGCGTTCGCTTGGCAGTCCGTTTTTAAAACGGAATGTGCCTATGCTTACCGAACGGCTTGCAAAAAGCCGCTCAACAAAAACATCGGTGTTTGCCAGCGTTGAATCCGGATAAATTCCAATGCTGTCGGCAATCCACGGGCTTTGCTGTGGAAGTGTTTTCCATGCACCATTGCCGGATAATACTTCATTTGAATTTCCGCTGAAAGAAAAAGTCGTTAAATTTCCGTTGTTATCTGCTGTTATAAGCTTAACCCCGTTTCCGTCAAAGCTGTTTATTTTTAAAACATTTCCGGTAAAAATATTTCCGGTAATATTTCCGCTTGCATTAAAATCATTAGCATTAATAATATTTCCATTGATATTACCGCTTGTCTGTAAATTATTACTGCCGAAACTTAGCGAAGCTGTGGAAGTGGTAATACTGCTGTTGTTGCCGTCAATGATAATTTTATTCCCGAAAACAGCCAGATTATTTACTTGCAGGGCATCAGTTTCTGCTTTTTGAATAGCATATATGTGCATGGCGGTAATGCTGCTGTCGGCAAACACACTGCCCGCTGCATGAACCCGCCCATTAACATCAAGCTTATAAGCGGGATTGCTTAGCCCTATTCCAAAGTAGCCAAAGGGAGTAAGTGTCATCCACTGTGTTCCCGAAGTATAAAAATCAATTGGTATATAATTTAAAGTCCCGAAAATACTTCCCTGTGGAGCATTGATGCCTCCGGTGGACCACTTGATCCCGCTCTGCGCCATGAGATTTTGAGGGTTAAAAATATATGCACACGCAACGAAAGCCGCAAATATCAAAACTTTCGGATGGGGGGGGGCGATTTTTCTTTTCATGATTTTGGTTTTATTAAGAAATACAAAGTTAATTACACATTTATGAAAAGTCAAGAAAAACATAAAATAAATTTCTGATATGTAATGATTTATATATGTTTATATATTTGGAATGAAATATAAACATGGAAGATATCCTTGGTAATTATTCCGATACGGAAATGCCTGCCTTTCAGGTCTGTCTATCCTGTAAGGCTGATGAGTCAGGGTTTGCCACATTATGACCGCTTTGCAGCAATTTTTTTTCTTTCGATTATATTCCTATCGGCATGAACGTTCTATTCATTTTTTACAAATCTGATTGAAACGAGTATATTGTAGCAAAATATTATTTTTACATGTTTATTCTTATAAAATATAATACATTTGCGCATCAGAAATGATCGTTCATTTTAATGTCATGTTAAGCAGAAGGCATTTAAGGATAAAGGTATTGCAGACTTTGTACGCTTTTTTTTCGGAAAGCTGCGATAGTGTGAACACAGGCGAAAAGGAACTCCTGCTCAGCATTAACAGGTTTTATGAACTTTTTTTGTACCAGCTGGCATTCATCCGCGATATTCACGAAACTGCGAAACGGCAGATGGAAGATGCCAAACAGAAGCACCTTCCTACCGAAGACGATATAAACCCCAACACCCGCTTTGCCAATAATAAAGTATTGATCGCTATTTCCGGCAATCCTGTTCTGGATAAGCTGATGAGAGAGAAAAAGATCTCATGGACAGGCAACAATGAGATTGCCCGGCGCGCATTAATCAGTTATAAAAGCTCCCCCGATTATGCAAAATATATGGATGCTGAGGGAAATAATTATGACAGGGACAAGCATGCAATTGCCCTGTTCATTCAAAATCATCTTGCCGATTTTCCCTTGCTGATGCAGGTTTACGAAGAACGCAGCATATTCTGGGTTGACGATATCGATATGGTTAACCTGATACTTCTGAACGTAGTAAAATCAAGCACTGAAAGTAAAATATGCGATACTATCAGCAACCTGGAGTTCAGTATTGACGAAGAAGACAGGAATTTTGCCGTTGAGCTGTTTCGGTTTGCCATTCTTCATTCGGGTGAATATGAAAAATTCATATCCGATAAAACCCACAACTGGGAAGTGGAACGCATAGCCATGATGGATATTTTAATTATGAAAATGGCGATCACGGAACTTCTGTGCTTTCCATCCATTCCCGTAAAAGTTTCACTTAATGAATATATTGAACTGGCCAAATTGTACTCTACGCCCAAAAGCAGTATTTTTGTCAATGGCATTCTTGATAAGCTTATTGGAGATTTCAGAAGCAAAGGTGAAATTAAAAAATCCGGCAGAGGCTTAATGTAATGCACCTTTGAGGGAGAAAGTATTTTTTGAAATATTGGCCGATTTTTTTAGTTCCTTTTTTCCGAAAAAAAAATAATTTTGTGCATTCTTAAAAAAGATAATTATGAAAAATGCTTTGAAATTATTATCTGTTATTTTTTTTCTTACATATTTTTCGGTATGCTCAACGGCGCAAACCTCCAAAGAACTTGCCGACAGTGGTTATGCAAAGTTCATGAATGGAAATTTTGCAGAAGCTTTTCCCTTGCTGAATAAAGCTGTAGAAAAGGACGACAAAAATCCGGATGCTTGGTATTACCTTGGCCTGGCTCATGCCAACGTACAGAACTTCAACCAGGCGATCATTTTCTTTACAGAATCGATCAGGCTTGACTCGGCGAATAAGGATGCTTTATATAACAGGGCTGCCTCATATTATTATACCGAAAATTACCAGAAATCTGTTGAGGATTACACCCAGCTGATTCAAAACGATCCCTACTATTATTTTGCATTCATCGGAAGAGGCAATATTTTCGCCATGTTCAAGGAGTTTAAAGACGCTCTCTACGATTATACAATGGCTATTAAGATTAACCCCGATCTGGTGGAAGCTTACCTATACAGGGGCGCAGTTTATTTTAATACAGGCGAAACAGAAGATGCCTGCGCCGACTGGAATATAGCGGCAGATAAAGGAAGTACCGAAGCCAATAATTACATTGATAAATATTGCACCCCGTTTTTTGCTTCCCGGATAGAAGAACTAACGAAATTAATCATTGCAAATCCAAAAGATACGGGATCTTATTTGTTAAGGTCCTTTGCATATTCCGGCAACAGGGAATATGTTAAAGCTATTGCCGATCTCGATAAAATTATCGGATTTTTTCCGAACGATACGGTTTCGTATTATAACCGAGGAGTTATGTACACCTATATGAATAATTACGATAATGCCATCACCGATCTTTCAAAAGCTATCGAACTTTATCCGAAATATACGGAAGCTTATTATAACCGCGCAGAAGCATACTTCAGTAAAAACAATTATGCAAAAGCTATTGACGATTACACTTTCGTAATAAGCAACCTTGGCGGATTTTATAAAACATTTCAGAAAAGAGGAAATTCCTACCTGCTGAATGGCAATAAAACCAAAGCCTGCGATGATTTTGAGATGTCCCTGAAATTTGGCGATACCGGCGCACAGGATCTGATTGATAAGAACTGCAAATAATACCATATAGAAGACATGAAAATTATTTTTACCCTACACCTGACTGCAGGCCGCAGACCTGTACCTCCTTCTCCGTCATCCAGAGGATAGGTGAAGGGACTTGAAGGGTATATTAATCCCAACTTATTCCAGAATAATTTTTTTAGAGGAAGTTTTATTTTTCACGGTCACCCTGACCATATAGATACCAGTCGGTAATTCAGTATTTATAAGCCTTTCAGCCTTTCCTTCTGTTTTTTCAGAATAAACACTTTGACCCATCAGGTTGATGATCTCAATACCTGCTTCATCGTAACCTTCCAGGTTTATATGTATGACATTACTGCAGGAATAAATATTTATGTTGTCTGTAATACTTTCGTTGATCCCTGCTTCCGGGTTTATTTTCCAAACATGGATAATGGCTTCGGTGGTGTCGTATCCGGTAGCATTTTGTTCCATAAGGTACAGGAATCCATTCTGCCTGTCGAAAGCAAGACCGCCCGGCCCCCTGTATTTCTCGCCATATCTTGGATCGTTTTGATTCGGGTAAAATAATTCATCCTGTATTTCCAATACGGCATAGGGCTGCGGTTCGTATGTTTCTAATGTTCCGCCGGCTACATTTTGCAAGTCGGCCGGATGATAAAATAATAACATGGGATTTTCATGCGATTGACGGGGACCGTGATCTTCAGGTTCGGTGGGAGTAGGAAGATTGAACATTACATTGAAGGTGCTTTCGCCGTTATTATAACCGTACCATGAAATACCCCTTGCTTTGTTTCCGGCAACTACTACGGCTTCTTCGGTTCCCGCGCTGAGCCATGCCCCGCCATTCCATATATCGCAGTATTCATGTCCGTTCAGCCAATGCGCTCCAGCATCCGAATCATACATCAGCAAAGGAGTATAAGATAAATGTGCATTATCGGCAGGAAGAGGGTTGCCATCATTCCATGGACTGTATGCAAGAAGGGTAGGGCCATGGTGCACGTCGCCCCAGCGGCTGCCGCCGGCAACAAGCAAATGTCCGCTGACAGGACTGGGCATATCGAAATTAAAAGTGATGGTCGACATATAAAAAGGTTCAGTGTAGGGTGTTTCAGAACCCATATACCAGCCACCGTATGTTGTAAGATTGGAGAAATCGGTATTGCACGCGCCAAACGATTTCAGTCGTTCGCCGTTCCACTGGTAGAAATCACCGAAACAGGTATACAGATAACCTTGTGTTTGTCCGGCCTGTGCAGGGAGGTATTCCAGTGCAGGACCTTTGCTCCAGCTATAAGGAACTATGGGAACATTGGGCGATTTTATATCGTAAAAATCCTGCAGAAAAACAGCCTGGTTCAGATCAGAAATATCATGAGATACTGATATTACCGGTTCAGGTATGCTGATTTCGGTTACGAACCGTGTTGTGGCATTTCCCGGAATGAAAAGGGAACCTGAATATGCATCAGTATTTCCCTGGTCACCATCCGGATAGAATCCTAAATCACCATCCATATATCCGAAATCACTTCCCGTTCCGCCAGAGGGTAAAAGAAAAGTTCCCATATACTGAAGGTCAGTATAAGGATTCAGTATACCTCCGCCGGGAATGAATTCAGGCGTTGATGACTGAACAGCTGAGGACAGAGTACTTTTATTTCTGTTGTAATCAACAGCCAGTACCTGGAAGCTGTATTGTCTGTTTGATTCCAGCTGGTAAGCCGTATAAGAATTTGAATCACTAGATCCGAAGCACAAACCGTTTTCCCATATCTCATAATGATATAAGCCATCGCCGCCTGCATTATCATTTACTGCATTCCATGATAATTCTATTGAATTAGTTGTAGTTCCTGTAACCTGAAGGTTCGACGGAATTCCGGGTGCAATGGTATCGGCAGGACCGATCATGATTTTGTCAAGCATCAGTCCGGTTTGCGTAGTATTCATGCAAATATTCAGGGAAGACCAATTGCCCTGAGATTCGGGAATCATGGGACCGCAGGTAATAGAATTCGTGATATCGTAGGTTGTTTGGATAGTATCGCCATCAAAGAAAGTGAATTCAGCAAGTTTACCACTAATAAACCGGTTGGGTTCACCGGGCGCATCAACAGGGTAATTCTGATCGGTGAAGCTGATTAATGGATTGAAGACAATATCTCCGCCACTGTTATTGTACCATGTGATAATAATGCGTTCTCCGTAACTGAACTGCATGGCATTTCCGGAAATCAGTATATAACTCCCGAAAGCATCGGGTGGGGCAGTGGGCATTGTAAGTCCGGCATGACCTGAAGCACTTGTATAAGAAATATTCGGACTGAGGCTGACAGCGTTCCAGCCTGGATATGTTGCAGTATTGTATACATTCTGACCTGAAGTGGCGCCAAAATCTATGAGCAGTGTCTGAACGAATGCATCGTTGGTGGCAAAAAAGAATAATGTCGGCAGGATTAAAGGAATGAGTTTATTTCTTTTCACAGTATTATGATTTTTAATGATATAAAATTAATTAATTTTATTTTAAAAAAATATAAATAAAATCAAAAAAAAAGTTCCGGTTTACAATCCCCTTTGCCATTCTTCCCTGAGTCTAGCTGTATCAGGATCTTGTATAGCATGACGGATCTGTCCGAGGAATTGATTTTTAGCCTGGGGTAAAATCCCGCTTAATACAAGGTAGTTTGATGCATGGTTGCTTCTGAAAATCGTACCCTGAAGTTCGGTATTTGAAATAAATAATTCCATTTCTTTCAGAAGGTCAGTAATGTTCATTGGGACATAATCTCCATTAAATCTTTTGATGTAATGATCCAGTCCAAAAGGAAAACTAAGCACAAGAACAGATGCATATTGGGGTTGTATTTGATTCAGAATTTTTGCTGAGTTAATGGCGTGTTGTTCACTGTATTTTAATCCGCCAAGACCATTTAAAAACATTACAGAAAGTTTAATGCCTGCCTTCCTGGCTTTCAGCAGTCCTTCAGTGATTGAAGAGGGCGTTTCGCCTTTGTTCACTATTTTGAGAAGTTCGTTATCCCCTGTTTCAATACCAACATAAATTAATTTAAGTCCGGTATTTTTCAGTTCTTTCAGTTCCTCCGTTGTTTTTGAAAGAATATCTTTTGGATTAGCGTAGGTAGATACTCTGCGTATTCTTGGAAATGCTGTATTTATTGCATTTAAAACTATCAGCAGTTTTTTTGAAGACAAAGCCATAGGGTTTCCATCGGCCAGGAATATTTTTCGAATTCCGGGCTGAATGCGGGCAATGGCATTAATTTCAGCAATTATGTCTTCGTCTTTTTTTATTGAGAATTTTTTAGAAGTGTACATTTCGCAGAAGGCACATTTGTTCCATGTGCAGCCGAAGGTAATTTGAAGAATTAGTGATTCAGCTTCGCTGGGTGGGCGGAAGAGAGGCTCGTCGTAATTAATTGGGAAGGAGTTGAAAAACATAATTATTTTTGGAGATCAAATGTAATGTTTTTATCTTGTAGTTGAATACATGATGCTTTCAAGTTATACCATTTAGACATTAAACTGTACTAAAAAGAATAAATTTTTAGGCATTGTTGATTTAGTGTCAAGTTAATAATAAAATAACGCAAATGTCATTCTGATTTTATCGAAGAATGACCTGATAAGACAGTGGTTGTCATACTTCGACAAGCTCAGCATGACTTATAATTTACATTTAACATAACATTAGTATAGTAATTTAAATTTTGAACTTAGTGAACCTTCGTGTCTTCGTGTCTTCGTGTCTTCGTGCCTTTGTGACTGTAATTTTTTTTGCCACTGAGACACAAAGTCACAAAGAAACAAAAAGAACGATACATTATTAACAAAGCCAATTTTTAATATTCCCCAATCATGTCCCTTCACCTACTAGGGGAAGGGAGTACAGGGATGGGGTATAAAAAAATATTTTATATGTATAAATGGTATTATTATGTGACAATAGAAGGTTCAGATAAAAAAAGATCGGCGCATTTCGGGCGCCGGTTGGCTACAACAAAAAAACACGATATATATGATCAGGCTATAAACTACTTGGCGTAGCTCACAGCTCTTGTTTCGCGGATTACTGTAATTTTAATCTGACCGGGATAGGTCATTTCGGTTTGAATTTTTTTCGAAAGTTCGTATGAAAGATCGTTTGCTTCCTGGTCAGTCACCTTTTCAGCACCAACAATTACGCGCAGTTCGCGTCCTGCCTGAATTGCGTAGGTTTTTACTACGCCCGGATATGACAATGCAAGTTGTTCAAGGTCCTTCAAACGTTTGATGTAAGCTTCCACAACTTCACGGCGTGCACCGGGGCGTGCGCCAGAAATTGCATCGCATACTTGGACAATAGGTGAAATAAGGCTGGTCATTTCCACTTCATCATGATGTGCGCCAATGGCATTGCATATCTCAGGATGTTCCTTGAATTTTTCAGCCAGTTTCATACCCAGTACTGCATGTGGAAGATCGGGTTCAGTGTCGGGAACTTTTCCAATATCATGCAATAAACCTGCGCGTTTAGCTGTTTTTGGATTAAGCCCAAGTTCGGCAGCCATGGTAGCACATAAGTTGGCCACTTCCTTGCTATGCTGAAGTAGGTTCTGTCCATACGATGAACGGTATTTCATTTTGCCGATCATGCGTATCAGTTCATGATGCATATTCTGTATGCCAAGGTCAATAGAAGTACGCTTGCCTATTTCAATAATTTCCTGTTCAATCTGTTTTTTTGTTTTGGAAACCACTTCTTCAATGCGGGCAGGGTGAATGCGGCCATCAGTGACAAGTTTATGAAGCGACAGGCGTGCGATTTCCCTGCGTACCGGATCGAATCCGGAAAGAAGAATTGCATCAGGGGTATCGTCAACAATAATTTCAATGCCGGTTGCTGCCTCAAGAGCACGTATATTGCGGCCTTCACGGCCTATGATGCGTCCTTTCATTTCATCGTTCTCGATATTGAAAACGGAAACTGAATTTTCAACGGCATGTTCTGTAGCAGTCCGCTGAATGGTTTCAATCACAATTTTCTTGGCTTCCCTATTGGCGGTCATCTTGGCCTCTTCCATGGATTCTTTGATAAAAGTCAGGGCTTCGCCTTTTGCTTCGGATCGCAACGATTCTACAATCTGTGCTTTTGCCTCGGCAGCCGAAAGACCCGAAATGGCTTCCAGTTGATCTATTTGCTGCTTATGAGCTTTTTCAAGGTCGAGCTGCCGCTTATTGACTATTTCAAGCTGATTGGCAAGATTGTCTTTTAATATTGTAAGCTCTTTCTGCTTGCGCTGCACTTCCTCAATTTTCTGCGATACAGATTGTTCTTTCTGTTTCAGCCGGTTTTCGGTATTCGTAACAGCATTGTTTTTTTCGTTGATCAGTTTTTCATGTTCTGCTTTCAGTTGCAGAAATTTTTCTTTTGCCTGCAGGATCTTATCTTTCTTTATGACCTCTGCTTCTGCATGTGCTTCTTTAATGATATGCTGGCTTTTGCGCACAATCGATTTTCTGATAATCAGATTGGTGATTAAAAAGCCTAACATGAAAGAAACAACAGCAGCAATGGCAATAATTAAAATGTCAGTCTGTTCCATTTCTTGTTCGTTTCAATTTGTAAATAAAAAAAACCCGCAAATAATTCAAAGGTTTTGTATAAACCTCTTTTAAAATGGTTGGGGCTGCCTGATTTTTCAAACGTCCACTGTCCATAAATGGAATCCTGATCCCGATAGCTATCGGGGCAGGAGCGAGGCCTGTTTTAGAAACCACGAGCTTTTTCCCCAGATTGTTTTGTGTTAAGTTTAACAAACTGGTGATGAATTATTGCGGGTAATTCTTTTTCCGTTATCCCAATAACTTTCGGGAGCGGTTATTTTCAAAGAACTTTATGCTTTATTTAAACAATCAGTAAGAATTTTGTCGAGTTCGTTAAGCTTCTCTACTACTTTAGTGTCATTTACTTTCGAACCTTCTTCATAATTGACAGCATACGTAGCAAACTGAAGAGTAACCATGGCCAGCAGGTCCTGTTTATCCTTATATGCGTATGTGTCGCCATATGCTTTAACTTTTTCATTAATTGTTTTTACCGCTTTTCTTACAGACTCTTCTTCCTCGCTTTTTAGTTTCAGCCTGTAAGGCCTGTCTGCAATCGTCACTGTTACTGTAAGATGCGGCATACTATTCCTTAATATCTTACTTGTTTAAAAGAGCTATGCATTTGTCAATTTCCCGCAACAGTTCGTTAATTCTCAATTTCACCCTGTAATTGTCGTTTTTCCCTTCAATGCTTTTTGAGATTTTCAGAACTTTGATTTTCTCTTCCAGATTTTTAATGATAACTTTTTGTTCTTCAATTATTTTGTTTGATTCTGAATGATCTTTTTTAAGTTTTTCGTTTTCTTTTATAGTTTGCTGCTGCAAATCTACAATTTTTTTTAATTTAAATTCAAGTGAAGGAAGAATTATTGATACTTTGTCCATGCTGCAGCAAATCAATTGATAACATCACAAAGATAATACAAACATTATCAATAAGAAAGTTTTTTAAAGGTTTTATTC
>JAZDMF010000255.1:0-10403 GCA_043801235.1 Bacteroidota bacterium
AAGAAATGCAGTATCGTATGCCGCTTCGGGCACACTGCTTTTTGAAAAAAATAACATAAGCAAAAATGCGAAGAATACATTGCTGGCCTTTGTACCCACCTATGAAAATGTCAGTTCCGGTAACCTGAATGAGGGCAGTGAGACGCGCGATTACCTGGATTCGCTAAAACCTTTGAAAGGAGGGCTTGATGAGGTGAGTACAATAAACAGCATTATTGACGGTGATGTTTACAAAGGCAGCAATGCCACAATTAAGAATTTTAAAGCCAATGCATCGGGCCACGGCATACTGCACCTTGCCATGCACACCATGATTGACGATGAAAACCCTATGTATTCGAAACTTGCATTCGAGCAGGGTGATGGCGATAACGGTTTGTTAAACGCCTATGAGCTTTACAACATGCAGATAAATTCGCAGTTGTCGGTGCTCAGCTCATGTAAAACCGGCGCCGGCAAACTTGTGAAAGGCGAAGGAATGCTTTGCCTGGCACGCGGCTTTATGTATGCCGGTTGCCCCAGCCTTGTAATGACCTTATGGGAAATCAATGATCAATCGGGGGCTGAAATGATGAAGGGTTTTTACAGCTACCTTTCCGACGGGAAACCAAAAGATGAAGCATTACGGTTAGCAAAGCTTGATTATTTGAACAGTTCCGATAAAATAAGAACTAATCCTTACTATTGGGCCGGCTATATAAATTTCGGGAATCATAATGCACTGCAAATTCAGGCAAATACTATAAATAAAGTATACGTATTCATTGGAGGAATTTCTGCATTATTATTCATTTCCTTTTTCTTCCTTCCTGTCAGAAGAAATATCGGACAAAAATTCCTGCATCGCCGGAAAGCAGGAACTACTTAGAAGCTATCTCAAAAATAATACTAATGTCCTTCTGAACGCAGTGAAGAAACTAAAATGTCATGTTTAAAAGATATCTCATCCGCCTGTAGAAGGATTCGGCATGATAAAAAGGGTAAAAATTATTTTTGAGATAGCTTTTATTTCTTTAATTTTTCAAGAATTTCTTTCGCATTGTTTTTATAGAAGCTATTGCCTGAGGAAATTTTTTCAAAAACTTCCAGCGCTTTTTCTTTCTCATCTTTTCTGAGGTAGCACAGAGCCTGGTACCATAAGGCAGGTTCGGCGAACAGCGATTTTTTTATTTTCACCACTACACCAAAAGAGAATATGGCATCATCAAAATTTTCATTTTCCATGGCGGAAGTGCCTTTAAAGAAATTAGCTTTGGCATAGCGTGAATCGGAGAGGCTGCTCATGTTGCAAAACTCTGTAAACAAATTATATGAAGTTTTATAATCATCATTCTCATATGCATCCATGGCTTTGTTGTATATATCATTCGGCTGAGGTGTGTTTCCCCTCACAATTTCCGATGCTTCATAAGTTTTATAGTATTGTGCATACAACCTGCGAGAAAGGGAAGGCCTCAGCGAAAAGTATAGTACGGCAGAAAGAGCCGTTATAAGTAAAATGGCGGCAGCAACATTTTGCCAGGGTCTCGGAAACATGCGGATAATTTTTTTTGCAGCTTGTTTTTTCTTTCCTGCAAGCTCTTCATGAATTTCATCTAATGTGGCCCTTAATTCCAAAGCATCGTTATCTTTCATGAAGGTTTCAATTTCCCCGTGTAACTTAACATCAGCAGCAAATTTTTTATCATGCTGCAATTCATGCCTGAACATTATCAGTTCATCAGCAGTCAGTTCGCCGTTAAAATATTTTTCAATCAGCCATTTTTTATCATTCGGGTTCATGGTCTTTTATTTGGTTGAACATTACATCTTTTTCAATATATTTCTTAAGATATTCCTGGCAATAATGCTTGCGTTTCTTTACATAGTTCACGCTCTTATAGCCTTTGATACCTGCAATTTCATTCAGGCTTTCACCTTTAAAGAACAACAGGAGTATATCGCGGCAGTCGGCAGGCATATTTCTGAATTGCTTCCAGAACAAGCCCCATTTGATTTCTGTCAGATAGCTGTTGTTCCAAATAATGTCGCCTATTACAGGAAGACCGGAATTTTCAACACCCATTTCCTCAAAATCAAAATTGCCTACTGTTTCCATTCTTGCTCTCAGTTTATTCCTATACAGCAGCATTTTCTTCACTACCGAAAAAAGGTAGGTTTTGAAACTGCATTTTATAGAAAAATCATCTTTTAAAATATTCTTATATATGGCCATCAGCGAATCCTGAAAAATATCCTTTGCATCTTCTTCGGTAAAATTCTTTCTGTACACAAGCCGCCACTTAATTCTATCGAAGTACTGGCTGTATATATATTTCAGAACATCATGACGTTTAATCCTGATGCCTTTTATTATATCATCATCACTAAAAAACACCACTCTCTACTCCTTTAGTTACCGTTTTTCAAAAAGGTTACCCAAAAATCCTTCTTTTTTTTAAATAAAACGAAACAAAAACTTCCTAATATTTTGTTTTCATGTATTTTACCGAACATATTTTTTTTATTTTTTTCAAAATTATCCTGTTTTTAATTTTTTATATGATATTGCGGTTTTTCAGATAAAGCAAATATTTATCCTGCAAATTTCAAAAAACGGACTAAAGTATACAAAATATAAAAAGGGCGGAATCGGAAAATATACCGTGGCGGCTAAAAAAAAATATTATTTTATCCCTGTGGGAATAAATGTTCTGATCATCTTTGCATTCGTAAGCCTTGCAGGCCTGACAGGCAATCCTGTTAAGAACAGGTATAACAAAATATCCGGAAGCGATCAATATTAAACAAATTTTTAATCATGAATATTTCTTTCATAATAAAATTTTCTTCCTTTCCGTTCCATAATTATGTAACTTGCATACCCAAATTTTTTGTAATAACACAGCATGAAACAAAACGGCAATAAAATATCACGCAGGAATTTTATTGGGCAGGGTTCTTTATGGTGCCTTGGATGTTATATGTTCGGAAATTTCTTCAGCGCCAAAAAGGTTTCCGGAAACCAAACAGCAAAATCAGTGGATCTTCATAAAGCAGATTACTGGACTTCTCTTCCTGAAAATAAAGTCAAATGTCAGCTTTGCCCTAATTGTTGCGAAGTACTGCCCGGCGAAAACGGAAAATGCCATTCCAGGGGCAACCGCGAGGGTGTTTATTATTCTCTGGTTTATTCCTATCCGGCGATCATTGCGCTTGATAACATTGAAAAATCACCTTTATTTCATTACCAGGTAAAGGGGCAGGCATTTAGCATTGCCACAACGGGATGCAATCTGCAATGCCAGTTCTGCCAGAACTGGGAGTACAGCCAGGCGGATTTTGATGCAACAAAGACATTTTATCTTGAACCTGCCGAAGTGATTTCGCGTGCAAAGAAAAACGGAGTTGATTCCATAAACTTTTTTTATACCGAACCCACAATATATTTTGAATATATGAGGGATATTGCCACGCTTGCAAAAAAAGAGAATATGACCACGTTTTGTATTACGAATGGTTATATAAATGAAGCCCCCCTGAATGAACTGATCCCTCTCATTGATGCTTTTGCTGTCGGATTGAAAAGTTTTGACAACAGTTTTTATTCTACCTATCTGGGAGGAGAGCTTGAACCCGTAAAAAAGTCATTGCTCCTGCTGGCCAAGAATAAAGATAAAACATGGTTTGAAATTGTGAACCTTCTGGTAACAGGGTTGAACGATGACATGGCAAAAATCAGCGAAATGTGTCAGTGGATAAAAGATAATATAGGTACCGATGTTCCTCTGCATTTTACAAGATTTGAGCCGTATTATTTATTGAAAAACCTTGAACCTACACCCGTAAGTACATTAAGCAGCGCCAGCATTACAGCAAAAAATGCAGGGCTTGAATACGTTTATGTCGGAAATCTGCCGGGTGATGAAGGATGCAACACCCTTTGCCCTGAATGCGGGAAAACCCTTTTTGAAAGAGTGAATTTTGAAACGATAAAGAATAATTCAGATAAAGGAAAATGCAGCTGCGGACATCAACTTCCTGGCCACTGGTTATAACATGGATTATTCACAAAATAATTAAACAATAAAACTATTAAACAATTTAACAATAGAGCAATAAGAAGGTGAAAAAAAGAATCATTAATATTATTTTTCTGATCATTATTGTTTCAATAATATCTTTTTCATCAGGAATTCCTTTGAAGCAGAATCTGCCTGTCAGCAATGATAAAGGCTGGGAAAAACAGCTGAATGAAATGAACCATCTTGTCATTTTAATTTCATCGGTAAATATTATTAATGGCTTATATTTCTCTAAAGAACAGGCAGCTTTGTTGAATAAATATTCCATTGAGTTTACATCTTCCGGGTTGCCTGAACTTGATACCACCGGCAATACCAGCAAAGATCTTGTGGACGTAAGAAGAGTATATTTTCAGTTGTTAAATTTATTGTTGAAAAAAGAATCCGTATCTGATTCCCTAAGAAAACAGGTGTATGCTGCAAGAATAAAAGAATCGGAAATAATAAAAAAATCGATTGCAGGTGCGCAAAAGCGGGGAAATAAAGATATAGGATGCCTGCAATGCCATTGCATCCCGGAATATTTCCCGAAAGGCGATATTTCTGAAAAAGTAACCAAAAGTATTTCACCTGAGGAGAGAGCCGGGATTGATAAGGCACATACTATAGGGCTGTTCGGTTATGACGGCATGATAAAACTCTGGTTCATGATGAATAAAACCGATTCGGTTTTAACAGATGGCCAGCAATACATCATGAAAAATTTCAAATGCTGCCTTGTTCCGCCTGCTGATTTAAAAGATCCGACAAATATAGGACAGGCCTTTGTTTCGAACGAATGGATAAATTATTTCAGGGCCATACGGAAACTTGATGAAAAGCAATGGGAGCTATACAAGGACCTTTTCATTCTTCCGCTGGATACATTATTAAAAGCTACACTTCCCGGAATATCTTCCAAAAAGAGTAAAGAAATTCTACATGACGCAGAAACAGTAATAAAAGATGCCCGTTCCCTGGATGCGATCGATTTTGAACTTCAGAAAGAAGCCATCTGTTTGAAAATGAAGGATGCAATAAAACCGGCAACGCCTTCTGCCGAATCATTTCAGGAGGCTGACATAAGAAAATTTGTTACGGCCATGTTCCTGTTATTTCCCGGAAGCGATGTTTTATATGCCAACATTTCCAAACTTCAGGAAAAGCAATAACTGATCTGAAGAGTCTTCTTAAATTTCACATCCCCATAGAACTTAAACAAGGTAATTTTCATAAAAGCCATTTTATAAGAAATTATTTATATTTTTGATAGCTTTTTAAATAAAATAAAACACATAATAACGGAGGTAAAAAAATCATGGACCATATGTTAATACTTTACATTTCGCTGGGTGCACTGGCTTTTCTCATTCTGCTTTTCAATGTTTTTGTAATTGTGGGAGGCAGATCCATAGCATTGCTTGAAAGAAGATGGTTCGGCGCCGATATGCCCCAGGGACGGGTAATAGCAATGAAAAACCAGGTGGGTGTTCACGCACGGACATTAGGGCCCGGTTTGCATATGCTGATACCTTTTATTTATAAAGCCAGAAAAGTTGGTTTTACTATTATCGGAGATAATGAAATTGGCATCATTGAATCTATTGACGGAAACCCGGTTCCGCCGGGAAAAATCTTCGCAAAAGTGGTTCCTGACCATAACTCTTTCCAGGACGGTGAAGCGTTTCTCAGAAATGCAGGCGAAAAAGGACCGCAGATAGAAATACTTCCTCCTGGAAATTACAGGATCAATCCCGCTTTGTTTAAAGTAAGGAATGTAAACGTTGTGGTGATCGATAAAGGGCAGATAGGCATCGTTACCGCTATGGACGGAGAAGCCATATCAGCAGGGCGGCTTCTGGCAATAACCGCCCCGGGGCATTCCAATTTTGAAAATGGCGATGGATATCTTAAGAATCACGGACAAAAAGGGCCGCAATCAGAAATACTTTTACCCGGTACATACCGTATCAACCTTGATCTGTTCCATGTTGAAATAAGAGAAGCAACCATTATTCCTTCAGGAAAAGTCGGGTTAGTTACTGCACTTGACGGAGAGCCTTTGCCTGAAAGAGAATATGTGGCAAAAACGGTGAGCGGACACGCCGATTATCAGCATGTATCCAATTTCATTAAACAGGGCGGACAACGAGGGCCTCAATATGATGTTCTTAGACCGGGAACCTATTATATTAATCCGCTTATGTTCAAGGTGGAGCTTGATGATGTGGCTATTGTTGAACGCGGGCAGGTGGTTGTATTGGTTTCCAATGTTGGCGAAGAGCCTATTCAGGTAAGAGAAGTTATGGAACAAACTTCTTTAGAAGAAATACATCCTGACCAGGTAACGGGAATAGAAAAAAGAGTGGATGTTGGCATAGAAAGATATGTGGTACCTAAAGGATTCCGTGGTATTCAGCAGGAAGTGGCAGGCCCGGGTATTTATTACCTGAACCGCCGTGCATTTATCCCTTACATTATCGACACCACAAATATAACCGTTGACTGGGACGATGTGGATGGAACCAAGTTTGATCCCTTAAAAGTTGTATCACGCGATGGTTTTGAAATCAGTGTTTCCGTGAAAGTTATCATGCGTGTGCGGCCCGACCAGGCACCTTACATGGTGTCGAAGATCGGTTCTATTGACAACCTCATCAATCATGTGATACATCCCATGATCGATTCAAGTTTCAGGAACCAGGCATCTTCTACTTCGGCCATGAATTTTATGCAGGACAGGCAGGATGAGCAGAAAAAGGCGGAAGAACGCGCCAGGACGGAACTTGAAAAATATCATGTGGAATGTGTTTCAGTTCTTATTTGCCAGATAAAACTTCCGCAGGAACTCATGGATACCCAGACAAAAAAAGTTATTGCACAACAGCAGCAGGCCATGTACACTGAACAGCAGAAAGCTGAACAGACACGTATAGCAACTGAAAAAACCCGCAGCGAAGCTGAACTGCAGAAACAGCTTGTTGAAGCAGAGATTGGCGTAAAAATAGCACAACAGAACAAACAGAAAGCAATTACCTTTGCTGAAGGAGAAGCTGAAAGCATAAGGTTACACGCAGAAGGAGAAGCAAAAGGTATCATCGCAAAAGGAAATGCCGAAGGCTCGAAAATTCTTGCTATCGGGCAATCAACAGCTACTGCTTATGAACTCCAGAATAAAGCTATCGGACAACAGGGTGTTACTGCCATTGAAATTGCAAAACAAATTGCATCAGGCAATATCAAAGTTACACCTGATTTTCTTGTACAGGGCGAAAGCAACATTGGAGGATTGCTTTCTGCATATATAACAAAACTTATTACTGTGAAAGAAGAGCCAAAAGCGGAAATTAAAAAATAAATTTTTATTACGCGTCTGGAGACGCGCAAGTGCATTTACAAGGAATCGAAAGACGTATACAATAAAACGAGCGGGGCGGCCGAAGGCCGCCCCGCTCGTTTATGTAATATACCCTTTATTTTATCAGTGAAATCTTTTCCGATACCATTTTCGTTCCGTCATCAACATTCACCATATAAATCCCTGCTTTCAATGAAGTCAGGTCAACCGTAACAACATCATAGAAGAACGGGCTTACCTGTTGCGTATATACAAGTTCCCCCAATAAATTGTAAATATTTATTGTTGCTTCGCTGCCAAAAAATTCGGTGAATTCAACTTCCAGATAATCGCTTGCAGGATTTGGATAAATCGAAATATGATCCGTCAAATCTTCAATATCATTGGTGCCTACAATCACACCGGGATTCCATTTGTATATGCCGCCATCAGTCGAGCTTGTATTAAAACTTCCGGCCCAGCCTGTATTGATATCATAAAACTTTACACTAGTATACTGAATTGTTGAAGCAGTATCAATTTCAAGAAAACTGGTGCAATCATTGGTACTGTAAGAAGATCCTGTTCCGGGTCCTGATGCTACGTCAACCCATGTTGATGATGTGCCCGGGATGAAATCCAGGCTGGGAATTTTAACGTAAAATCCTGTCGGTGTCAGTGTGGTCCATGTTGATCCACCGTTTATTGTTTTCTTTATTCCTGAATAACCTGATGTTGTGGTTCCGACAATTATACCTGTGTTGTTATCTTTAAACACCGGAGTGATATATGTAGCTGTACTGAAACCTGTCGTGGCGACTGTCCATGTTAATCCTTTGTCGGTTGATTTATATACCCTTCCCATTGTTGTTCCAAACCAAATCGTATTTCCGTAAGCATCAAATTGATTAACGATGCCATATTCCCCGCTGAGGCAGTTGGGAATATTTGCAGCGGGAACCTGTGTCCATGATGTCCCTCCGTTGCTCGTGGTATAAATTACATAATCAGTTCCTGATGGATCACCCATGCACACACCATTATTGGCATCAAAGAAATGAACAAAATTAAGCCAGCTTGAAGCGAAACTTGGCGAACTTGCTATTGACCAGGTAACACCGCCATTAATGGTTTTCGCCAAATATCCACCGTTTGCTGCGGCCCCGGGGTACATGGCTGCATAACAAACTGTATCATTGAAGGCGCACATGTTTGCAATTGCCTGAGTCGTGGATCCGGTATATGTTACTGTACCGGGTATCCATGTGTTTCCTCCGTTTACTGTTCTTGTGAATTCCTGGATATAAGTTGTAGGCGCTGTTCCGTTATAAGCACCGGCCCAGACAATATAAGGGTTCACTATGCATATGCTATTTATCCCCCTGGATGCAGTTGTAAATGCAGAGTTCTGTTTTATCCATGCAGAAGGAGTTCCTCCCACATTAATATATTGTGATCTTGTTTTTGTATCAGTACCATTCGCATTTGAAACCGTCAGCGATACCAGGTAAAGCCCTGCGGTTGAATAAGTGATGTTTGCAGGATTGGCTGAGGTTGAAGTTGAAGGCGTACCCCCTTCAAATGTCCACGACCAGGTTGTCGGGCTGTTGGTTGAAGCATCAGAAAAATTAACGCTGCCGCCAACAGCAGGAGTTGTGGTGTTTGCCGAAAAATTAGCGACTGGTTGTCCCTGGGAAGGCATTATTCTTATTACAGCTGCATTGTCCTGGTTGAAACTATAACCTGAAGGATTCAGACTTCCTATAGCATAATACCCATCATTCCAACCAGACCATCCCCAGTTGAAATGGAACTGATTCGAAGCATTGTAACCATCGCATACAAATGCATGTCCTGCTGAGCCATCATCACCTGAATAATAAACAGGACGTGATGCAGGTAGATCAAGTTCTGATTTCAGCAAAGTGATCCAGTTAGCTAGAGTGAAATTATCCTTGAACTGTATCTCGGCTGAAGGAGAATAATTAAAGTAAGTGATAAGCGCATTGGGAACATCCCAGGAGTAGGCACCTGATCCGCCGGTGCTGTATGTCATGTTTACAGAAACACCGCAGTGATACATTAATGTGGCAACAGCAGTATTGGGTGAAGAAACGTTATTCGGCATTGAACCCCAGTTATAGGTAGTGGCACCGAAATTAGCTGAAAGTGTACCATAAGTGGGTTCATTATAGGAGTGACTTCCAACTCCGGTCGTTGGATAATCCCAATTCTTCATGATCTGAGCCATGGCAGTTGCAACACAACCTGTATATACACCAGATTGTGTATAGGATTCAACAACATCATTGTAATATCCATCCTGGTTCCATGTAGTGGAACACAGTGGTGTAACAACTGCTTTGGTATCATTAAACACTCCCTTTTCTATATTTTTCCATTGCTTTACTGTTTCTGTGTTGTCAATATTATTTGTAACAATGTATTCAATTTCCTTGCTGTAACCTTCCAGCCATTCTGATTCATTGGGCGCAAGATTGTTCGGGTCATACAGGTCAGTTTCTGAAGAGGCTAATACGGGTATTACTGCATCATCTGCCGATACCATTACATAACCACCCGACTGAAAATTAAATACATAAAAAGTAATAAGACCATTGTAGGTATTCACCACTACATCTGAAACCGTATAATCAGATATTTTTGCATTATAGTGTTTGTAATACGAAACGGCCACATTTCGGGCAGCTTCCTGCGATACCGGTGTTGCATATAGCGACAAGCCGAATATCACCAGCATAAAAAAGGTAACGATTTTTTTCATATTGCCTGGGTTTGGTTTATTTAATTATTTAATACAAATGTATCAAAATATTATTACAGATAAAATTTCTTAACAAACTTTTATGCTGAGCAGGCATAAATTGTATATAAACTCTAAATGGTTAGGCTGTATTCTAAAATTGGATAGATATCATTTTTACAAATAGGCAAGAGGTTCAACTTTAACTGCATCTTTCTGTTGAGATTTCCAATGTCTCTTTGTTGGACATCTATACGTC
>JAZDMF010000256.1:0-11712 GCA_043801235.1 Bacteroidota bacterium
TGTGCCATTCCATATTACTATAAAACGATATGAATAATCTTCACAAACATCTAAGAAACCTCCGCTAATGTATAACTTTCCATCAGTGAAAGTATCAATATCTTCAACACCACCACCTACACCGCATGATAAGGAATCCCAATTTGAACCGTTAAAAACAGCAATACCTCTTCCCGGAACATTTGTGCCTCCATTTTCTGTTGCAAAATTACCCCCCACATATAAAGCATCGTTGATAACTTCTAAACTTAATACTTCATAGGAAAGACTTGTGCTAAAACCTACGCCATTTCCTACCGCATGCCAGGTTTGTGCTTGTAAGTGCAGTTGGCAGTGGGCAGTCAACAGCAGGCAATAAATATAAATGTATTTTATTTTCATTAATTAGTTTTTACAATGTTCATTTTTTTGTATTCTATAATAATACCGTCGGTTTCCAGCCCATATAAATATATTCCTGACGTTAATTCACTTGCATCAACAATAATACTTACATTATTTTTATTAAGACTTAACGAATTTACTTTTTTCCCGCTGGCATCATAAATATTCAAAACAGCATTAGTGCAATCATCAGGCAGTATATAATAAATTTCAGTTTTATCCGATGCCGGATTGGGTACATTTTGCAATAAATAATTAAATTCAGAATTGCTTTCGGTTGAATAATCGTTGTTTATTATTTTTAAATTATTATTAATAAGTGTATCGCAGGCAAGCGAAAATTCCTCCCCATAAACAAGGCTCAGAATTCCCTGCGCATAGCTTGTAGCCAGTGTGGCCGGGCAATCAGCGGCTATTTCACGTATTGCAGCCACCTGTGTTGAATCCATATCGAATTCGTTTTTCCCGCTGCGCATCAAATTTAACTGTATGCCAGAAAGGGTGAGGATATCAATATTTTCATCCGAATTTCCGGGTATAACACTCATTTTTCCTATTACTGAACTGGAATCACCTTCACTCAGATAATAGCTCAATAAAATTTTATTTGTTTCTTCGGTATTTTCGGTTTCAAGTAAATTGACGGCGCTGTCTAAATCTAATGAATCCTTTTCCAGATAATAGCTTACAGCCATATTTAATATTAATTGGCGTTTACTTTTAACCGATTTTATTTCATTGTTTATAGCAGTTAAGGTTCTGAAATCAGGATTGTATCCCTGCGCAGCTTTTATCTGCATTGATATACCCGGTGGTAATGATGCTAACTTGTTTAAAAGTACAGGAAGAACATCTTCCGATACGGGTGAATTGGGTATCATCACTTCTTTGAAATGCCCGGGAGTTACTTGTTTTGTGCGGTTAATATATGCAAGTATCACATCGTCTGATAAAGGCGAATTTGCAATTAGCAAATTCTTTAACTGTCCGGAATTATTATAAGAGTTTATTGCGCCTAACAAAAATTCTTTTTGACCTTTATCAAGATTATCATAAACCTGTGTAAATTCATTTTCCAATAAAGTTATACTATCAGCTAAAGCGGCAAGTTTATTAATATTGCCCGAATTGCCATTACCAGAGGGTTCAACACAGGAAGTGGCAGGATCAAAGGGTTGATTATTGGCAAAATAATCGCCAATAGTAAAGGGTCCAACAAGAACAGGTTTGGTAAAAGCTGGAAGATTATAAACGTATTTAAAAGGATAAGATATTGATTTTACTTGTTTTCTGTTTGCAGTATAAAATTGATCACCCGCACCTGAATAAGGATCAGTGGTAGGATTAACAATATTTCCCTGGTCAGCCAAAGTGTAACCTATATACCAGTTGAAATGATACCAGGGACTGGTTGTAATTAACGCAGGGGTAAAAACATTACAATGAATCTGCAAATTTGAATTATCGCCGCTTGTATAAACACCGCGATTGCATGATAAAAACTCGTTCCCGTAAGTTTCGTAACCAATCATGCCACCGGACAATGCAGAAGAATATACTCTGATTCCATCATTTAACTTTCGGAATCTATTGTCTTTAACTGTAAATGCAGAAGAATTGCGAAGATAAATACCCATTTGGTTATTTGGAATTGGATTATTTGTTGTTCCAAAATAATTTGTTTGGCTTATATTATCATATTTTCCTGCTTCTATATAAATATGATTATTTGTAATTTTATTAAAAGTATTGCTCCATATTAGATTAGCGCCAAGTGGCGTGCTTGTTGTATTTTTTATAAAAATGCCTTCCGTTAATTCGGTAAACAAATTGCCCGAAGGTTCAGAACTCTTCCTGATAATAAGTTTGGAATCATAAGAAACAATACCTTTTTCGGCATTTTTAAAAGTATTATCCCAATAAAACACATTTTTAGCGCCCCAAAGCAAGTTAGTGTACGGGCTGCGCCAGTTCCAATTAGCCGGAGCATAAGATAGGTTGTATTGGTTTGGGTAAAAATAAGAATTTCCGGTATGATAGCCGGGATCAAGTAAATGCCCTGTTGAAGAAACTCCGTCGAATATGCAATTTTTAAATTTGCTGCGGCTGTGAAAATTGTATTTGGCAAATTTTATACTTACAGCATCTCCTTTAAAGGTATTAGTTCCGGTTGTCGCATCAATAATACCACCGCTGTAATGTAAACTAAACCCGGAACCATTAGGTTTGCCTAATACAACTGCATTATGTGCATTATAAATGTTAGCATCTTCCAAATATACTTTCCCCTGATAAAGATTTCCATTCGAATTGATTTCCGTTTGTAAGCGGGTTGCAACACCCCACACTTCAATGCCTTGCCACATTACAATACATCTTCCACTTCCGGGAGGACAACAATCAATTCCATCTAAAGTTGAATTAATAATATTTAGTGTACCTGAATTTTTAACAATAATTTTTGAGTGTGGAGAGAATCTAATATACTTATTAGTAATGTTTAAAACGGCATTTTCTTCAACATATACATTTCCATGCAACGAAGTAACATTTATCGGCCATTCAACAGGACTCTGAGCTTGTGTAATAGTAATATCAGCATTTTTTGAATAAGGATAATTTTCAGAGCAGCAGTTAGCTTCCTGGTCTAAGCTGTTATATTCATCATCTACATGGGGAGCAACATAAATATCATAACAGCATTCATTGTCGCATCCGGTTAAATTGTTAACTACTGACAAACAAACATGAAAAAGCCCTGGTTCGGAAAAACTGTGTAATTCTGTCATATTACCTGAAGTCGTTCCATCACCAAAATCCCAATGATATGTACAATTTGTTGGATCAGGGTTGGCTGGTGTAAATGTAATATCATGCGTCATGCAGTAATCATTTGCAACATAAAAGGAGCAACTTGGTGTGATGTCTTGTATTGAAATAGTTTGAATTGCTGAGCAATCATTAGCATCAGTTACCGTTACTGTATATACCCCTGCTGAAAGATTATAAATTGCATTTGTAGTCTGCCCTGTTGACCATTGATAAATAAATGGTAGCACTCCATTATTAACCGTTACTATTATATTACCTGGACTATTATTGCATAAATTCTGTGATGAATAACTAATAGATAAAGGAGGGAAATTTATGACTTGAGTTACCAACCAATGATGTGATCCAATTTGACAGCAATTCCAAGGTATACAGACACATTGGCTATATTCTGAACAAATATGAACACAACATGGATCATATGAATTTTGGGACGAACAACTCGCTGCTTCAGGGTTATTATTACAGCACCAAGTTGAAACTGAACCACACTCTGGGGTTAACATTTCTATCCATTCTGTTTCCTCCCACATTCCACAACTACAATAATGCCATATAGAATTAGATGTAGAGATATAATTTATTGGCACAGTTTGTACAGAGGGACACGGAGAATTTATTTGCGTGGTTTGACCATTGCTTATATCAGTATGCGTTTGATCTGATAATATATTAATGCTATCAAAAATATTTACAACTTGGGAGAGATAGCATTCATCAATCGTCTCAAAACGTATTCGGTAATATATGCCACTGTTGCTTAAAGTATCAACAAAATCATTGTATAAAAATCTGCCATTTCCATGTTCGGTACTGTACAATATATTCTTGTAATAGCTAATATTTGTTGGATAATCATTAATATGAATATCAAATAAATTATTTGTACTAATTGAATTTTCTTCATAAAAAGATATACCATCATAACTTTTTTCTATGTTTATTTTTATTGAGTTTAAAATTGAATCTGCTTCCCAAACAATGTGTATTATACTGTCATGATATAATCGAGCAATAAAAAATTTGTAAATATTTGTACATTCTTGTAATGGTTGAATATTTACCCTCACACTATCCCAATCGCTACAACCTGCAAGGTCGGTAACGGTAAGAAAATATGTTGTGTTTTGCGCAGGGCTTACAACAATGCTTTGAGTTATTTCGCCCGTGCTCCATAAATAAAAGCCGGCAGGATTTGCTGTTAAAACAACAGTGTCGCCCACGTATATAATATTATCAGTATCGCTGCTTGTGATTATCGCTTCGATGGGTGCATAAGGAATAAAATTATTATTGTTGCTGAATGTTCCGTTAGTATATACCGAACCATTGTATATACCATTAATGCCGCCTGTGAAATTATAGGAATAAGATATCCGGTATAAACCGTCGGCAATATGCAAAATCCATGCAGGGTAATTCGCTTCAAGAGGAATAAGGAATACAAATTTTTGGCTTCCGTCAGCCGATGACTGCACCCTTGCAAAATATTTCGACAGAAATCCGCAATCATATCCGGTATATAATCTTAATTCTTCCTGTATTGTATAAATATCGTGTCCTTCAGATATAACTCCTGAACCCAGATCATCGAGGTATGAAGCAATGCCGGTTACGCAAGCGCAATTAATTTCGGTTGTGTTACAAAATGAAGCAGGCATAACAGAATTTCCGATATGGGAATAGTCGAGCACATCCATGCATTCGGCTATAGTCGGAGGATTATCGGTATTACCCGTATGCCAGTTCAGCAGCTTTGCCATTTCCGATTGTGTGGAGTAGTCTAATGAGGCATAAGGCATGCTATTTACATACCTTCTGTATAAAAAAATATAAGAATAAATCATCGAAAATCTGCTGAGGCATACAGGAGTTTGTAAACTGCAATCCCCGCATGCTTTTATTGTTATTCCTGAGTTTATATTTGCTTCATTGTAATTTCCTGCAATATCAATGTATCCGATAGTTCCGTTAGCCAATTCATAATCACTGTATATAAACCTGTAAACATGATATGTTTGTCCGGTTAGAGTTATACTACCCAATGAAGCAAAGTAGCCGGTGTCGTTTAAAAAGACATCGTCAAGCGACAGTATATTCGTTGTGCTATATGTATAATCCTGTTGTTCAATATTGACTGAAAACGGGATTTCGTCAATATAAGCATATAAGCTGTCGGGCAATAATACCAGCGGTTTTGTGCAGGATGTGGAATAGGAATAAGGAAAAATATAAGTGAATGCTCTTGTACCTGACTGAAAGCATATCAAAAAAGTTGCCGTAAGCAGCATCATGCGGGATAATTGTTTCAAAGAATAGTTTCTTTTCATGATTTGGAGTTTAATATTTTGTTACTTCATTTTTTTTTATTTCATTATTAAGCAGGATTCTCCGGATGTACATTTACCAGTATTTTATTAAAAACTTTACAGTATCGTCATTCGGAAAAAGATCAAGTATTTGCTGATAGCTTGCCGTTATTTCGGTATTAGGTCCTATGGTTGTAATAGCCCGCATCATAAGTCCCTGCGTAGTGTTAATTATTTCCGCATTGGGTGTTTGCGAGTCGTTTACAAACATCCCGATGTTCGATTCGTAATAATCATCTATAAAAACACCTGTACCGGCAACCTTGATAAACGCCCATCCAATATCCAGCCCTGCAGTATAACTACCGGAAGAATCGGTAAACAGCCCCACTCCGTTAATGGCAGATGGCTGTATGGCAAATGGAGCATTTTCCCAATCAATGTATGCAGGGAACTGCCCTGATTTGCTCCAGAAATGAATCTTCTCACGGCTAAGTAAAGTATCTTTGTTCTGATACCTGAACTTCATAGTATAATTTACAATTGCCTGCGAATATACAAGCCCTGTAAAGCAGGAAAATAAAAACAGTAAGAATAATTTTTTCATATTGACCGGGTTTTAAGTAAAAATTTGAATAGGGGAAGTTACAAATAAATTTGGATACAAGTCAAGTTTATTTGAACTTTTTTATTGTTTACAGGTAGCTTTACGTATTTGTATAGGAGTTTTTACGGAGGTAAAGTACGGCTTACAGTGTCTGCCTTTCTAATTAATTGCCCGAACCGTTTGATTAATCCGAATATCCATTTGAATATATGTTTGAACAGTTTGCATAAACGTTCAGCCTGTTTACTCAGGCAATCAGGTTTTCTGCTTAAGTGTTTGAACCGTTTGATTAATCCGAAGATTATTTTGTTTAAACATCCGGGCAGTTTGCACAAGCGTTCGGTTTTTCGGCCTGAACGTTCTGCCCGAATACTTGAGCTGCAGAACTGAATGCTTCAATGTTCCGATAAATTGATTAAACATTGAAGTTGAAAGCTTGATTATTCAATAGGAATATATTATGGAATTGTTTTTCCTATTCAGTCTGATTTGGAAGAAAAGAGTAAACAGGAATAATTTTATTTAAACGTTAAAAACTCTTAAAATTCAATAATAACGGCATAATACTTGCGTTAATCTTATTAGAATGTTTAACAATTAACAGTGACCAGAAAGAAGGTGTTTAATATGTCACGTCGGAAAAGGATCAGTTCAAAAATACTCGATAATGCAAAGAAAAAGCTGGCAGGATTGAAGGCCATATCTGAAATCATTGATTTGGGGAACGGCCTATCAGCAGCAAGTTTTGAAGCAGCCATCACTGATGTCGAAAATACACTTGAGTTGAATAACGAACTTTTGGCTCAGGCTGATGCGGCTTTGAACGATTTCCTGAAAAAAGAAGCTGATCTTCGCGAAATGAGCCTCCGTATTACTGATGCGGTGGCATCGGTATACGGACACAACAGCAACGAATATGAAAAAGTAGGAAGAACCCGTAAAAGCGAATACAAACACCCGGTAAGAAAACCTAAAGCCTCATAACATTGCCCGATATGCCTTAACCCGCATTCAGTAATGAATTGCGGGTTTTTATTTTGCAATTATTTTCTTTTACCCTAACCCCTTCCCTTCCCCTGTACACAGGGGAAGGGTGTTGGGCAGTGAGAAGGCGATAGGGTATAAAAAAATAAAATACCTTTACTGAAAAAATGAATTATTCTGAGATTAAGAAAATAACTGCTACACTAAGGAACAATCAAACTCCTTCCGAAAAACTCTTGTGGGTTGAATTAAGGCGCAGGAATTTAAAGTATAAATTTCTAAGGCAGCATGCGATTATTTACGATTCCCTAAAAAACGAACATTTCTTTTATATTCCAGATTTTTATTGTGCCTTAAAAAAACTGGTTATTGAAGTTGACGGCAAAATTCACGATTACCATAAAGAATACGACAGGCACAGAAGTGAAGTATTAAATGGAAAAGGGTTACATGTTATACGAATAAAAAACGAAGAATTGAGCGATATTGCAAAAGTAATTAGTAAAATAAATGACGTTTTAGAAAAATTACCCTAACCAATTATTAAGCGGTATTATCCGTTTTGGGTAATTCAACATAAAACGCGGTGCCAATATTCTTATTCGACTCAAACCATATCTTCCCGTTATAGCTTTCCACAATGCTTTTCACCATTGCCAGGCCAAGGCCCGTTCCGCCGGTTTTAGTAGTAAAGTTGGGGGAAAATATTTTACTTTTTTGCTCTTCCGGAATACCTATGCCGTTATCGGCTATTTCAATAATGTAACTTTCTTTATTTTCAGTAAGTTTAATGCTGATAATTCCATTTTTTTCCTGAACTGCCTGCACTGAATTTTTTATCAGGTTATTCAGAACCCTGATTATTTGCGATTTATCAATAAAAATGTTGCATTTAACATTCCCGGGTTTATAAAAATTAATAGGAATCTTGTAGTCATCATAAAGCAAAACGGCATTTTCAATCAGTTGCACAAGATCTGTGTCTTCATTTACTGCTTTGGGCATTTTGGCAAAGTCGGAAAATTCGGATGCAATTTTATTCAGCGATTCAATCTGTTCAATCATTATTTGAGTGAAGTTGTCAAGGCGTTTGTCCCAGTCGGGTGATTTGTCGTCCCATGATTTTTGCAACTGCTGCACATTAAGCCTCATGGGTGTAAGCGGATTTTTTATTTCGTGCGCAATTTGTTTTGCCATTTCGCGCCAGGCGCTTTCACGCTCTGATTTAGCAAGCAGTTCCGCACTTTTTGATAATTCATCAATCATGCGGTTGTACTCGTTGATAAGGCTTCCTATTTCATCTTTTCTTTTCCATTCTATTTTTTCGTTACGGCCACCGAGTTTTATCTGCCCCATTTTTTCCATAATAAACTTGAGCGGGCGGGTAATATAATTTGCTACCAGCAGGGCCATTATAACCGCCAGGGCTGTAAGCATCACAATGATATTAATGAATGCCGTGAAGAAGGTGGAGATTTCTTTTTTCAGCTCGCTTTGTTTTGCAAAATACGGCAGGTTAAGATATCCGGTAAGCATGTTATCATTATTCCTGAAAGGAACATAAGCTGAAAGATATTTCAGGTTTCCAATTTTTTCATCGTGAATATAAAACGTGTTTTTATTTTTCGATAATTCAATAAAAGCTTTTGAATCCATGCGTTTCGATATCATTCCTTCATCAAAGACCTGAGGCCGTGATGAGGCTACAAGCATTCCGTCGGGGGTATAAAAGTTAATATCGGTAAAGAAAACATTTGAGAATTTTGTGAGCAGTTCAGCAACATATTCTTTGGTGTCGGGGGTTACCATAGACAGGCCGCCTATTTTATTTTCCATTTCAATCAGCACGGAATGAGCTTTTTCGCTGATATTATCAAAATTTTTCTTATTGTAAATATTTATAATGTAATATAATGTTGTTAATCCGATGATAATAAATGAAAGGGTCAGCACTGATACCATGGATATCTGCACACGTGTTTTAAAATTTAAATTTATCTCTTTTCTTTTCAGCGGAAAATGAAGCAGTAAAAGAAAAAGAAAAACACAGAGGCAGTAAAAAACAAAGATGTAGGAAAAAGGCGCAACAATATAAAGAAGCGATTCGCTTTTTTTACTTATAATGATGCCGGTCTCAGCATCGGGTTTATAGTACAGGTGATCATATCCTTCTCTTTCAAAAAAGGTATATTCATTATCGGTAAGCTTGTAATTATCTAACGACAACCCATAATAATATTTTCCGGATTGTAATACCAGTTCCTTGTTTTTATACTTTACATAGGAATAATTATACAGGTCACGGTTTATTTTGATTTCTTTATCAATAAGAAGTTCCGGATAGCCAAGCTCTTTCGGGACAAATTTTGAATATATATACAGATAGCCGTTTACAACAGCTATGCTGTCATTATCGTCACCGTAAAACGCAATCTTTGAAATATAAGTGTTCCGCCCGGTACCAAGATCAAGAAAAAACAAATCCTGTGTTGTTGTAGGCTGACCAACACTTTGTACCATATCATTAAAAAATGAATCACAATCGGCACTGATGTCATTAGGTTTTATTAGCAGTATTTGCCCGGGTTGACATACGGTAAGCTGAAAATTATATTTTGCCCAGTAGCCATTAAAATAATTCTTGGTAATAATCCCTGAAATCATTGATTCATCGGGTTCGGGTTCAAGTAAAATTTTCTTTATCAGAGTATCCTGTTTGATATTACTTTCCAGTTTTTCATAGAGAAATTCTGCAATAGGATCCTGATCAATTGATAATTGCGAGGCAAGTAATTTTCGTTTTTCCCGTTCTTTGTAGGTAGAATATTCATAATAGCAATAGGTTGAAAGAAAAGAAATCAGTACCAGGTAAACAGAAACAGCCTGCACAGAAAACCGGAGATTTTCTTTTTTCAGATAGTATCCGATAAATGCAAGAATGGCGGTAATTAGTATAAAGTATATCCAGCCTATCTGGAAATAGCAATAATTAATTATACCTGAAGTGATTACCGATGCTGACAAGCTAATAAAAAATATTATTCTGCTTCGATTTATTATCAGATAAGATAATTCGGATAAGTAATACGCTATTAAAAAGAATGATAATAATAATATAGCTATAAGTAAAAAGCCGGAAATGCTATAAAATTCAAGGCCGAAAATATTATTCAAATCAAATATAAGGTTGGAATTGATTATCAGTCCTTTGAATATTTCAAAAATTTCAAAGAAAAACAGAATGACAAAACAAAGAATAAGATATGAAATAAAACTGCCTGTAAATTTATTTTTAATGCCTTTAAAACCTACATTCCGTAAGCTTCTGAACAAAAAAACCACGAGCAGGAAAAATGTTGAAACATGAAGAAACAGATCGCCCAGTGAGGGCAGGAACAGTGAATTTGCATAGTATTTCGGGCTGAAAGCATCGAGGCTGTAAATAAAAGCGGGAAATTTATGCGCGAACGAAAAATAGCGGACAGCACAAATTAAAACAGTAATTATCAGCGCCCATATAATTTTATTTTTCTTTGAAAATTCCCTGAAAATATTTTGCAGAAAAAGAATAAGAAAAGAAATAAAACTTATATAAGCCAGTATAAAGCTGAGAAACATAAGAAATTCGAGGCCCGCGGGGAAATCTTTGGTTTTCATGAAAACCAGGGAGCATAACAGGTTGCCGTCGACCGAAAAAATGTTATACTCCCCTTCAACCATTTCAATATTGCATTCCCCGGTAATATTAAAATCTTTTTGAAAACCGTTTACGAGGTAATCATTCTGATAACGATATTCATTCTTCAGCAGAATGGCGCCTCTGATAAGAAAATCGTTATACCTTTTTTCTTTTATTTCATACCATCCGTTGCTGAGCTGTACAATTTGCGAAACAGGCAAAGTATCAACCCTTATATCTTCGACCGGAACCGAATTGGTTGACCAGAAAATTGCTGAATCATTTTGGGAAATGATGAGGGCTATTTCATTTTCGTCATAAAAATCACGGAAGTATTCATAATCAAAAGAAATTTTACCGCTTGTGTCTTTGATGTATTCTAATGCCTTGTCAAATAGTGTGTTTAGCAGAGTTTCTTTATTGTGAAGTACCTCAGAAAAGTAATCTGCTTTCTTTTTGTTGTCAGCCTTTTTTTCTTTAACAATTTTAAGATAAAGAGTCAATGCACCAAATAGAATAAACAGGATCAAGAAAAAATATGTCCGGAAGTTTTTCATTTTATTTCTTTAATAATTCCTGTTTACGTTTATTTTGTGTAAAATTACAAATACCATTAAAATAAAAAAATGTTGCGGTTCAGGTCGTCTGAAAATTTTTCATATTCCATTATATACCAAACCAAATTTGGTTTTAAGGTGAATGGTTGAGCTGCCGGTTTAATTGTTGGTCTTTAGTTATTGGTTTTCTCCCCATGTACTTTTGACTTCTTACCAAACTATTGTTATGTTAAATGTAAATTATAAGTCATGCTGAACTTGCCTGCCTTGCCGGTAGGCCGTATGTTTGCAAAAAATAAGTTTCAGAAATAATTATTAGGTTTGAATTACGAAAAACTAACCAAATAAAAAAACTGAAAC